>RDXT01000851.1 GCA_004292985.1 Bacteroidota bacterium | reverse complement strand
TCCGCCCGCAATGCAGGAAAAATCCTCATGGCGACGGTCAAAGGCGACGTACACGACATCGGTAAAAACATTGTGGGTGTTGTGCTGGCCTGCAACAACTACGAGATCATTGACCTGGGTGTGATGGTGCCGCTGGAAAAAATCCTCGAAACTGCCCAGCGCGAGCAGGTGGACATCATCGGCCTCAGCGGTCTGATTACACCCTCGCTCGATGAGATGGTCTATATCGCCCGCGAAATGGAGAAACGAGGGATGAAAATACCGGTCATGATCGGTGGAGCCACAACCTCGCGCATCCACACCGCCGTAAAAATCAACACCGAATACAGCGGCCCGATCATCCACGTGCTCGACGCCTCCAAAGCCGTGCCTGTCGCAGGTGCGCTGCTCAACGAGGACAAAACCCAGCGCGAAGCCTATGCCAAGGCCACCCGCGACGAGTACGAAAAACTCCGCGAAGGCCACCTGGCCCGCCAGCGCGAAAAGTCATACCTCAGCCTCGCCGATGCCCGTGAGGCCAAATTCCACATAGACTGGTCCAAAGGGGTCGCTTCAGCGCCCGTGAAGGCAGGGATTACTGTATTTGACGAGTATGACCTTGGCGAAATCAGCCAGCACATAGACTGGACACCTTTCTTCTACTCATGGGAGATGAATGGTGTGTATCCGAAGATTTTTGATGATCCGGCCAAAGGCGTGGAAGCCCGCAAATTGTTCGACGATGCGCAGGTAATGCTCGAGCAACTGGTCAGGGAAAAATGGCTGACCGCCCGCGGGGTGATCGGTCTCTGGCCCGCCAACAGTGTGGATCATGACGATATCGAAGTCTATGCCGACGAAAGCCGCAGCGAGGTAATTGCACGCCTGTGCAACCCCCGCCAGCAATCGGAGAAAAGAGGTGTGCCCAATCTCTGTGTTTCCGACTTTGTCGCCCCCAAAGAAACAGGCCTGCCTGACCACGTGGGTGCATTTGCCGTAACTACCGGGATCGGTATCGAGGAGCATGTGGCCCGCTTCGAGGCTGCTCTCGACGACTACAGCGCCATCCTGCTCAAGGCCCTGGCCGACCGTCTGGCAGAGGCATTTGCCGAGCTGCTGCACAAGCGTGTGCGCCGTGAGTTCTGGGGCTACGCCGCCGACGAGACCTTCAGCAATGAAGAGCTGGTCCGCGAGGCCTATGACGGCATCCGTCCGGCACCGGGTTATCCCGCCAACCCCGACCACACCGAAAAGCTCACCCTCTGGCAGTTGCTGGATGCCGAAGCCAATACCGGAATCACCCTCACCGAAAGTCTGGCCATGTACCCCACGGCTGCCGTCAGCGGTATCTACATTTCGCACCCCGAAAGCCGCTACTTTGGTATCGGTAAGATCACCCGCGAGCAGGTAGAGGACTATGCCCGCCGCAAAGGCATGCCTTTTGAGGAGATGGAGCGCTGGCTGAGCCCGATTCTGGGATACTAAGAGCACCCGCAGGGCTTCGGCCCGGTGTATCACCTCCGCACACAAGCTGTATCATCAGCGGACACTTTTTATATGGCACTTTCTGTAAGTAATTGACTATCAATTATTTGTAGAAAGTGCCAAACTTTTGCGTAAGAATCCATATACCTCATTTGTGAATTATGGACAGAGCCGCGCAAAAATCAGACAAGAGACTCCGGACCTTCCGGCACATAGCCTCCGGAGTGATGATCCTGTTGCTGGGCATTACCCTATATGAAATCTGGCAACTCCGGCAGCCGGAGACCCGGCGCGCCCCCTTTACCGTAACCCGCAGCAGCGAAAATCATACCCAGCCCAAAGTGATTCTGCCACTGACCGGATATCCGCAGGGGCTCACCCTTTGACGTAACCTGGGGCGCAGGCGGGAGGCAGATAGCAGGCTGAAGGGTTTTCAGGTCGCTCTGCTCACGGGGAGCCCTTTTGCAGGTCGTGCAGGGCAATGAGTTGCTGATTCAGGGGGTGGAGTTGGGGGAGTGAGGGGAAAATGATTTTTTGAAAGTGATTTTTTGCAGAAAGTATCGAAAAGCGCTACTTTTTGCAAAAAATGGCTCTCTACCTATAGAAAACCACTCAGCCCATGCCACAACCTCACGCTATGATTACCCGCTTTCTGATTGCTCTCAGCACCAGCCTGTATCTTCCGGGCAGGACACTTGCAGACCACGGAATACCCAAAACATTTCACTCTGTCGCAGAAGCTATTGCAGCCAATGAACCTGTTCGGATACTCGACCTATCGGGACAAGGCCTGACTGAAGTCCCGGATACAGTCTGGAAGATGCGCGCACTGGAACAGCTTTACTTGAACGACAATCACCTGCAGGTCTTGCCCGGACAGATCGGCAAACTTCGCCGGTTGAAGGTGCTCGACCTCTCCAACAATCACCTTTCCAAACTGCCTCCTCAATTGTGTCGTTTGTCGGATTTGGAGTCTATTAGCATCGTTGGCAACCCGATCGCCAGCCACCTGCTATGCCTGGATCATTTACCCCACCTGATCCGATATGAAATCCTGCCGGCAATGCCTGATTCGCAGCGTGCGCTGATTCTCGATACCTTCCTCAACAATGGGGCGGGTTTTATATTCGCTAATGAGGAGCCTGTACCCCTCAATTGGCAAACGGTATGTCGCCAGGCACAGCAGACGGTCGTTCAGAAGCAACAAAGCGAAAAAATAGTCTTACGTATTCTTGTGAGCGATCAAGGGTATTATCTGACTCATCGGATTATCAGCGGGGCAGATTTACCCGAACTTCAGCAGATCGAAGCGGCATTACCTATGCTGGTTTTTGTACCTGCCTATCGGGATGACGGACCCACTTATTTCTGGGTGAATGTCACCTTATAGCCGCTTCAAGGTAGTGGTATCATCAGCTATCCTCACTCTCCTTTACCACCGTAACATTGGGTACACGCGGGAGGTAGTTTTCAGGCTGGTGATACCGTGAAAAAAACGCCAGATAGGGGCGCGTGTTGTACGGGATACCTTTGACAGGAAACCAGACAGGGGTATCGGGCACTTGCTGCAGGAAGTAGTCCATAACTACGGGATGTAGTTCTGCGACCAGCCCCCCGAACAGTTTGCCGATGAGCTTGACGTCTGTAAGGGACGGCTCGCGAAGCAACTGAAGGATTCTGCCTGCTCCAGGTTCAAACAGCATTCCTTCGCCGGGTACAAATGCGGTGGCAGTATCTGGCGCATCTGGTACATGTTGCATCAAACGTGCGATTTTCTCCGGTGTGGGAGGCGAGACATCCGCCTTCTCCTGCCTGGCATTGCTCCGGTTTATACTTCGTATCCAGAATGACTTCATGTGGCTCTGCAGGTCGGCAGAGTCCCGGGGCACATACACCAGGTCGCCAAACTCTGCCCGAAAGTCTATCTCATGCTCCTCTATCATTTCCCAGGAGAGAGTCTGTTCGGCTTCGCTTTTCATGCTGAACGGAAACTGGATAGGCGGCAGATCCTGCTTTTCCCGCTCTGAGAGCTCACCCAATATCGCCAGCATACCCGATACCATAATTTTACCCTGAAAAGAGACCAGGGCCATAAGTATCCAGTCGCCTTTTTTTGTGCTGGAGGGGATTGTTGCCGAGTCCTTCGAGACCAGAACGACTTCTGAGTGATGCACAGGGCGTACGATGTGATGGTCTGCGGTGCTGCTCTGGTATTCGAAGTTGCCCGCCAGACGGTAGCGCAGGTTAAACATTTGCTGGCCCATCTCCTGCGATACACCGGTAACGGCTGCCAGCCATTGGGGCGTTGTAAGTGCGCAGTAGGTAGAAGGGTTAGAAAAGGCATACTCATCCATGAGGTGATACAATACTTCTCCCTGGTCGGCGAATGACTTGTTCTTTTCTATCAGATCGCGATAATCTGTATTAAGTCTGGGTCCAAACTCAAAGTAAAGCGGATATGCCTTAAGGCCAAACCAATGCAGCCGCTCCTTTACTTCGAAAAAGTGCATATCTTCTGTGAGGGACAGGTACTCCCTGTAAAAATCAGTTTCCGGTGCATCCTCCAGTGCAGGTTCGAGCACATTCCACGCGGTATCGGCGATGGATTCGACCATTGGGCTTTTGGGAACGAAAAGGGTATCTTCGTTTTGATTGAGAAAGTGCCAGATCAGGTAGCAGAGGTCGCGGTAGTCAAAAACACCCGGCTCATAGGCTTCTTCATCCTCTTCGATGAAGGGAAGGTAGTACCCAAGCTGCTTCTGGTTGGCTTCCGTAAATGCCCGCCAGATGCCGATCTCATTGACAATATCTTCAAGATAAGACGTCAAAACCAGGGCCAGGACTTCGGTAGGATTCTGCATCCTCGTGTCCGGGGTAAGGAATGGAGGCAGTTTTTTAAATTCGGCCAGCAACCGGGAGGCCAGTTTGATATAGTAATGGTCGTAGCTCGTGAGTTGCTTGTAAGGCTTGAGCTCAAGCCATTTTTTTCCGGGAATCAGATTAAGGTTACGACGGATCTCCACAAGGTTTCAGATTAGTTAGCCATACAGCAGCCCCGAAAGGTACGGAGGAAAACAAAAAAATGAATTACGGAGAATATTTCCTCACTCCCCCCGCCGCTTCTCAATATAATCCCGTATCCGCAGGGCACTTTCAAAGTCTTCTTTGGCGATGACCTTCTGAAGGAGTTCTTCCAGCTCTTCGAGGGTATAGGCGGCGAGAGAGCCTTTTTTCAGGCGGGTCTGGAGGGTCTCGACCCAGATTGCCACTTCGCCGATCACATGCTCGTAGGTATAAATGGGGGCCTGCATGCGCACTGCGAGGGCGATGGCGTCAGAGGGACGTGCGTCGAGGGCCAGTATCTCCCCGCCGGGGCGCAGCAATTTGATTTCTGAATAAAAAATGCCGTCGGTCATGGCGTGGATCATCACCTCCTGGAGGGTCGCGCCCAGGCCTTCGAGGGTGCTTTTAAACAGGTCATGCGTAAGCGGGCGAAGGGGCTGCATCTGCTCCATCGCCACAGCAATCGCCTGAGCCTCAGCTGCTCCAATGATGATCGGTATGCGCCGCCGGGTCTCCGTCTCCTCCAGAATCAGGGCATAATTGCCGGGCTGAGACTCGCTCAGCGACAAGGCTGCTACCAGCAATTCGCGCTTTTCGTTCATGGGTAATACCTTCTGAAAATTATCCCATCCGGATAAACATACACAATTCCTCAAGATCAGAAAAAGGCGCGATAACGCTACCATCTGAGCGCAATTTATACAGACCGTTAGGCTCGATTTCGATGCTGTAATCTATATCCACCTCGATCAGGTGCCCCCGGTCCTCCCGGACGGGAATCTCAAATACCGCCAGCGCATGCAGCAGCGCCTCGCGGGGTGTCAGATGTGGAATCTCTGTCATGAAAAAAGATTTTCGTACATAACCCTGCCTCCAAAACCCACACAAAGCAGGGAGGAGAGAAGTGTCAGCAGCAGGCGAAAAGAATAGCGCGGAGCCATGTTTTTGGAAAAAGGGAGGCTGAAAACACCCGATGCCAGCAGCATTCCTGCGACAGACCCCAGACCAAATACCAGCAGATAGGCTACTGCCGCAAGCCTTCCCGGAATCTGGCTCATCACCAGCAGAACCAGCGAACCGCTGCCCGCCAGCCCGTGAATGAGACCTACGCCATAGGCCAGCCGGTGCCCGTGGCTGTGCCCTTCGTGATGGATGATCTCCTCTGCGTCGCGGTTGAGCAGCACCCGGATGAGGCGAAATGTCCCCAATACGATCAGCATCAGGCCCACGCCCGCTTCGAAATAGTGAAACGTGCTTTCCGACATGGCTACCTTCCCCACAATAATCAGCAGGCCGATGCCAAAAATCGTCGAAGTATGGCCCAGGCCCCAGGCTATGCCATCTTTGACTGCCATCAGCAGGGTGTTGCGCCGGGTAACGATGCTGCTCACGGCCAGAAGGTGGTCCGCTTCAAACGCGTGGGTGAAGCCTGCGATCAGCGCGAAAAACAAAGAGAGTAGCATGATAGTCAGGAACTTAGGTTCGGGGATAAGGGCTAAGGAAGTTCGTAGAGGGCAATGCGGTGGTTTCCGGTATCGGCGACGGCCATCAGTTTGCCTGCGATGCTGAGGGAGAAGGGCCAGTAGAGGGTACCTTCGGTGCCGGATACGGTGTCTATGTTTTCGCTTCCGGTGAAAAAGTTGCGTTTGCCGATCAGGTCTGTGGCAGGCGCATTGCTGACAGCGGGCAACTGCTCAAACCAGAGTACACGGCTGTTGCCGGTATCTGCGACAAACAAGCCCTTTTCGTAAAAGCAGGTATCGTAGCACCAGTTCAGGGTATGTGGCTGAGGATAAAGCCCATACTGATTAGCGCCGCTGCTGTCGAAGTCCGCCTGACCGATGATCACATCGGCGGGCTGGCTGAAGGCCTGTTGCCACTGCTTCCAGATCAGCACCCGGAAGTATTGGGTGTCGGCGACGGCCATCTCTCCCTGCGGCCCGATTTTGATGGAGTAGGGCCAAACGGCATCGGCAGGAGAGTAGTCCCGCTCAAAAAAACTGGATTTGCCTGCCACCTGGGTCGCGGGCGCGTAGTTTTGGGTGGGGATATGGTCAAAAAACAAGATGCGGCGGTTACCCGTATCGGCGATCCAGAGCCTTTCGCCGTCGCTGTGCACGCCATAGGGCCAGTTCAGAGAGGTATCGCTGGGGTCTGCGCCGATGCCGGAGACATTGGGTTGATTATGCTCAAAATCTGGCTGGCCCAGCACTACATCAGCGGCTTGCCCCTGGACTTCGGGCATCTGATGCCAGATCAGTACGCGGTGGTTCCAGGCATCGGCCACAATCAGCCGCTGCCCGTCGGACCAGATGCCCGAGGGGTATTGCAGCGAGGAGGCAGAGACCTCTTTGCCCCCGTTGCGGCCTGTATGATGGGTTTCAGTTTGCCCCAGCACAAGGTCGGGCGCGCTGTCCGGCCCGGCTTCGGCGACATTCTTCCAGATGCAGACCCGGTTTTGCCCCGTATCGGACACCAGCAGGGTATTTCCTGTCAGGCAGAGGCCCCTTGGTGCCAGCAGAGGACTGTCTGGTCCGCTTTTCAGCAGGCGCAGGAGCCGGGCCATCGGAGGCCGGTCGCTGCCTCCTTCTGTTCCCGGGGGGCCGCTTTTTTTCAGGGTAATATTGAGCGAAAATTCATCCATTTGTTCAGGCTTAGCAAATCCGGGGCAGTTGTTCGCCCGCCAGCATATTTACAACCCGCCGCCCGCCGATGCTGCTGGTCAGGATCACTTTCCGGGGGTGATCCTCACGTACTTCGCCGATCAGGGCGGCTTCGCTTCCATATTCAAGTCCCCGCAGGGCTTCAAGCACTTCATTGGCACTATCTGCGGCTACAAAAGCGATAAAAACGCCTTCATTGGCCACATACAAAGGGTCGAGGCCCAGCAATTCGCAGGCGCTGCTCACTTCCTCGCGCACAGGCATGTCTTTTTGCCAGAGTTCGATGCCCAGTTGGGTATCGCGGGCGATTTCATTGAGGGTGGTGGCGACGCCGCCCCGCGTGGGGTCGCGCAGCAGGTGTATCTGCTCTCCAAACTGGTCGAGCAAAGCGAGTACCGTATGGTTGAGGTTGCAGGTATCGCTTTCGAGGCTGGTCTGAAACTCCAGACCCTCGCGCACGCTCATGATCGCTACACCGTGGGTGGCCATCGGCCCGCTGATGAGAATTTTATCCCCCGTCTTTACCCGCTTCTGACTGATGGCTGCCTGGGGATGCACGGTGCCGATGCCGCTGGTATTGATAAATATTTTATCGCCTTTGCCCCGCTCCACCACCTTGGTATCTCCGGTAACGATCTGTACGCCAGCCTTTTCCGCTGCATATTTCACCGAAACCAATATGTCCCAGAACTCCTTCATGCTCAGCCCTTCCTCGATGATAAAGGACAGTGAAAGATAGCGTGCAGCAGCTCCGCACATAGCCAGATCATTCACGGTGCCATTCACCGCCAGCTCGCCAATATTCCCTCCCGGAAAAAACACAGGCGTAACCACATAGCTGTCGGTCGAAAAAGCTGTACGGGTACCTGCAGGCAGCTCGAAAACGGCCCCGTCGTGTTTTTCATTCAGCAGGTCATTTTTCAGCAGGTCAAATACACCGCTGTCTAACAATTTATGGGTCAGCAGGCCGCCGCTGCCGTGGCCCAGCGTAATGACATCAAAGTCGAGCTGGGGCATCGGGCACTGGAGCTGCATGCGGAGTTTGGGAGCATTCATCTGTCAGGACTGGGAAAAGTGGTAATAAGCGGCGCAGGCCCCTTCGCTGGAGACCATCGGTGCGCCGAGCGGGTTCTGGGGCGTGCAGGCCTTGCCGAACTGCGAGCATTCGTGGGGCTTTTTGATGCCTTTGAGCACTTGTCCGGCAATGCAGAGGGCATTTTCGGGCGCTTTTTCGAGGGGCATGTCAAATTTACGGTTGGAGTCGTAGGCCGCATACGCCTCCCGCACCTCGTAGCCACTGCCGGGAATGGTGCCGATGCCCCGCCATTCGCGGTCGCTGATCTCAAAGACTTCGCCGATGATGTTACGCGCTTCGGCATTGCCTTCAGGACGCACCACACGGCTGTACTGGTTTTCGAGGCGCTGCTCTCCTGCTTCCAACTGCTTGACAGTCATGAGAATACCCTGCAAAAGGTCCACCGGCTCGAAGCCCGTAACAACAACCGGCACATGGTATTTCTCCACCAGCGGATAATATTCATCTATGCCCATGATCGCGCAGACGTGTCCCGCCGCCAGAAAAGCCTGGATGCGAACATCTTCGTCCTCCATCACCGCCGCAATGGCAGGCGGTACCAGTACATGAGAGGCCAGGATCGAATAGTTTTTCAGTCCGGCGCGATGGGCATGAATGACCGAAAGGGCATTGGCGGGGGCTGTGGTTTCGAAGCCCACCGCAAAAAAGACCACTTCCCGTGCCGGGTTCTCCGCAGCGATTTTCACCGCTTCGAGGGGGGAATAGAGAATGCGCACATCGGCCCCTTTTGCCTTGGCTTCGAGCAGGCTCATGCGGGAACCGGGCACCCGCAGCATGTCGCCAAATGAGCAGAGAATTACCCCTTTATCTATGGCCAGATGCACGGCCTTGTCAATCAGGTGCAGGGGCGTCACGCAGACCGGACAGCCTGGCCCGTGAATCATCCGGATTTCAGGCGGCAGCAACTGCAAAAGCCCGTTTTTGACAAGGCTATGCGTTTGCCCCCCACACACCTCCATGATAGACCAGGGCTGCGTAACCGTGCGGCGGATCTCCGTAATGTATTTTTCGACCAGCTCAGGGTCGCGGAATTCACTGATAAATTTCATAGTCGCTACACCTGTGTATGTTCGATCAGTTCGTCAATTTCACCTATCATGGCCAGGTACTCGAAGCTCTTCTGCGCCTCTTCTTCATCTACCACGCTGATGGCCACGCCCACATGCACCAGCACATAGTCGCCTTCCTTTGCCTGGGGTACCATCTCAAGGCTGGCTTCTTTGACAATGCTGCCAAACGCTACCTTAGCCATGCGAACCATGCCGTCGTAGAGCGTTTCGATGGATTGTATTTTTCCGGGAATTGCGAGACACATAGAAAGGAGGTTACAGATGATGAATGAAATACTGAAGTTGTCCGTAGGAAATATTTTCGTCATTAGGGGAAAGCTGCTGATGAAAATGCAGGGTAAATTCAGTGCGTAAGTGCTTGTTAATCAAATGTATAAGGAGAGTGTTTTGAAACACGCCCCCGCTGAAAGCGATTCCCGTGCAGGCGCTTTGCCGGGCTACATCCCGGATCAGTTGCACCAGAGAGAGGTGAAACCGTGCCGCTATCTCTGCCGGGTCTCCGCCCGCCAGCAGGTGCGCCAGCAGGGGCCTCAGGATATGTGCAGGGGCAATTTCTGTACCCGAAAGCGGTAATTTATCCCCCAGATAGCTGCCTGTAAGCCCTTCCGGGATAGCTCCTTTGCGGAAGCCCCTCCGCGCCAAGGCCTCTATCTGCATCGCTGCCTCTCCTTCAAAACTCACCTGCGCAGGCAAACCCAGCAGGCAGGCTACGCCGTCAAAAAAGCGCCCCATGCTGGACGTTTTCAGGCTGCCGGGCTGTGCCAGCATCCGCTGGTAGAGGTCCCATGCCTGCGGACTGAAGTGCGGTTTAAGCAGGCTGTGCCCTTCCGGCAGTTCCTTGCAGAGGCTCAGGGCCGAAAGCCGGGGTTCGCGGGGCATCTTGTCGCCCAGCAGGGCATCAAAATAGCCCAGATGCGCAAAGCGCCGGATCTTGCCTTTTTCGCAGATAAAAAACTCGCCTCCCCAGATCTGGCCATCTTCGCCGAGGCCGGTACCGTCCCATACGACAGCCATCACAGGCTTCTGGCTCCGGTTCAGCCCATGCTCGCCCAGCACCGCCGCCGCATGGGCCTTGTGGTGCTGCACCTGAAGCAGGGGTATCTGCCAGCGGGCTGACAGTTCCTGCGCAAGCTCGCTCGTATAGTATCCGGGATGTTTGTCGGCCAGCAGTTGCTGCGGCTGAGTATCCAGCAATTGCTCAAAATGGCGCAGCACATAGTCAAACCGCTCCTGTGTATCTGCGCTGTCCATATCGCCGAGGTAGGGGCTGATATAGACATTGTTTCCCTGCTGCCAGCAAAAGGTACTTTTCTGCTGGGCGCCCAGGGCGAGTACGGAGCCTTGCGGCGCAGCATCTGTTTGCGGGTTGAAAAAAGTGGGTGCCAATCCCCGCGAGCGGCGCAGGATAATGGGTTGATTACCAGCTATGTGTATAACAGAATCGTCTTGCGGCAGAACAATGTCCCGGTTATGGGTCAGAAAGGCATCTGCCACCTGTCCCAGGTGTTTCAGCGCCTGCGCGTCGGTGAAAAAGATGGGCGAGCCGCTCATATTGCCGCTGGTAGCCACGAGTGGGAGCCCCACCTCACGGGCCAGCAGGTCGAGCAGGGGGGCATAGGGCAGCATCACGCCGATGTGGTCGAGACCGGGTGCCAGCAATTCTGTGCAGATGCCGGAGGCTGTTTTTTCTTTCAAAGGCAGCAACACAAGCGGCGCAGCGCTGCCCTCCAGCAGGCG
>RDXT01000379.1 GCA_004292985.1 Bacteroidota bacterium | reverse complement strand
TCCATTCAGGCGCAGGCCAATGACCTCAAGTTTTTTGGCAATGACGATGGCAGATGGTTTAATGCAACGGCTGTGGGCCTGAGCCTGAACATTCCGGTTTTCGATGGTTTCCGCCGCGATGCCCAGATCAAACAGGCCGAAATTGAGCTGCTCAAAGTCCGCAATGACCTCGACAACTCCGAGCGCTATGTCGGAACCCAGTTTCTCAATGCACAAAACAAGCTGACCGTTGCCCGCTCCAGCCTGACCTCGCAGGAGGAAAACATGGCCCTGGCCCGCGAAGTATATCGCATCAACCAACTGCGCTACAGCGAAGGCATCTCTTCCCTGAGCGATGTGCTGAGCGCCGAAACCGCCCTGCGCGAGTCCCAGAGCAACTACATCAGCTCCCTGATCCAGTACCGCCTGGCCGAACTGGAGTGGATCCGCTTCAGCGGAAACATGCAGAGCCTCACACAACCTTAATTTATTCTGAATTTACCTCCCACGAAAAGATACACGTTTATGACACTGATGACCCGAAGAATACTCATCGTTGTGGCAGTAGTCGCGCTGGCGGCCCTCACGATATACAAGCTCCTCGCCAACAAGGAGGAGATGGAACACAAAGCAGCCGCTGCTGCGATGGTGAATGAAAAAAATACGGTCCGCATCGCGCTGGCCGAAAATGACCGCGTGAGCAAGGATTTTGACGTATCCGGCAAATTTGAGCCGATCCGCGAACTGCGCATGACCTCCGAAACCCAGGGCGTGATCCAGCAACTGCTGGTGAAAGAAGGCAGCCGCGTGGCCGAAGGCCAGCTGATCGGCAAGGTGGAGACAGATGCGCTGCAAAACCAGCTCGACATCGCCCGCGAAAACCTCGCCAAGTCTCAGAAAGACCTGGCCCGCTATGAAAAACTCGCCGAAGGCGGAGCGATTCCTTCTGCCCAGATAGACGACCTTCGCCTGGGTATCAAAAATACAGAGTCGCAGATCAAGGGACTGGAAATCACCATGCGCAAAACCTCACTCAAAGCGCCCATCGGCGGTGTGATCAATGAACTCATGGTAGAGCGCGGCAGCAACCTGATGCCCGGCACACCGATCGCCGACATTGTGGATGTGAGCCGCCTCGAAATGCTGGTTTCCCTTACCGAAAGTGAACTGGCCAGCGTAAGCCAGGGCCAGAGACTCAAGGTAGCCGCAGACCTCTATCCGGAGTCCACCTGGGAAGGCAGCGTTAGTTTTATAGGCGTAAAAGCGGATGGCTCGGGTAAATTTCCGGTGAAAGTGGGTGTGGCCAATAACTCCGGCAAGCCCCTGCGCGCAGGAATGACCGGTACGGTGCGCTTTACCTTCGCCAAAGACCTCGAAGGCATCTTCCTGCCCCGCACATGCATCATCGGCAGCCTTCAGAATGCCAAGGTATTTGTGGTGAACAATGACGGTATCCTCGAAGAAGTAGCTGTGAAAACAGGGATCGAAACAGGTGGCCGCGTGCAAATTCTCTCCGGCCTGAGCGTGAACCAGCGCATCGTCAGCGGCGGTCAGGAGCGTCTTTCTGCCGGGATGGCTGTCGAGATTTTGCCATAAGCCCTGGCAGCATTTAACCTTATTCCTATTATGAACATTTCTGAAATAGCCATAAAACGCCCCTCGCTGATTGTTGTGTTGTTTTCGATCCTGACCCTGCTGGGCATTTACGGATACAATCAGCTGAGCTACGAACTGCTGCCTAAGTTTTCGGCGCCGGTGGTGGCCATCACGACCCTGTATCCGGGTGCCTCGCCTGCCGAAGTCGAAAACACAGTGACCAAAACCATCGAAGATGCCGTATCCAGCCTGGAAAACATCTCCAGTGTCCGGGCTACTTCGCGGGAAAATGCCTCTATCGTAGTCGTAGAGCTGGAGCAGGGCGCTGACATTGACAAATCTCTCCAGGATGCCCAGCGCAAGATCAACGCCGTTGTGGCCTTCCTGCCCGAAGATGCCTTAACTCCTTCGCTGAATAAATTTTCGATAGACGAGCTGCCGGTGATTCAGATCGCTGCCACTGCCGACCTGTCGCCCACCGAGTTTTATGACCTGATCAAAGACCGGGTGGAGCCTTCGCTGGCCCGCGCGCCCGGTGTGGCACAGGTAACGCTGATCGGTGGTGAAGAGCGTGAAATCCGGGTAAATGTGAACCCCGAAAAACTCCGTCAGTACCGTCTTTCGATCCTTCAGGTATCGCAGGCCCTCAAAGCCGCCAACCTCGACTTTCCTACGGGTAAAATCAAGGACGAGGAGCGTCAGGTGCTGATCCGCCTTTCGGGTAAATTTACCAACCTCGAAGAAGTGCGCAACCTGGTGATCTCCCGCAATCCGCAGACAGGTTCGCCGGTGTTCCTGCGCGAAATTGCCGAGGTCGAAGACACCCAGAAAGAGGTGGAAAAAGTTGCCCGCCTCAATGGGGTAAATGCAGTGGGTATCTCTATCCAGAAGCAGAGCGACGCCAACGGTGTGAGCCTCAGCAAGGCCGTGCGCGAAGAACTGACCAACCTGGAGAAAATCTACGAAGACAAAAACCTCAAATTTAACATCGCCAGTGATGCCTCTGAGTTTACGATCGAGGCTGCCAACTCTGTGATCGAGGACATCGCCCTGGCGGTGGCCCTGGTTGCGCTGGTGATGCTGGTTTTCCTGCACAGTATCCGGAATGCCTTCATTGTAATGCTGGCCATCCCGGCCTCGCTGGTGGCGACGTTTTTTGCCATGTACATCTTCGACTTCACCATGAACCTGATGACCCTGCTGGCCATTTCGCTGGTCGTCGGTATCCTCGTGGATGATAGTATTGTGGTACTGGAAAACATCTACCGCCACCTGGAGATGGGCAAAGACCGGAGAACGGCTGCCCTCGACGGACGAAACGAAATCGGCTTCACCGCCCTTTCGATTACGCTGGTGGACGTGGTGGTGTTTTTCCCGCTGGCATTGCTCGATGGTCTGATTGCCAACATCATGCGCCAGTTTGCGCTGGTGGTTGTATTCTCGACCCTGATGAGCTTGCTGGTGTCCTTTACCCTTACGCCCTGGCTGTCTTCGCGATTGTCCAA
>RDXT01000850.1 GCA_004292985.1 Bacteroidota bacterium | reverse complement strand
ACCGGCTTATTTTTGACGATATGCACCCCATTGACCGGAGGGAGGCCCTGACCGCTGTCGTAGCGCTGGAGTTCGGCATTTCCAGCCGCATCTACCTTTGCCCGGATCACGGAGCCTTCTCCCAGCAGTTCCACCAGCCATACATTGCCATCCTCATCTTCTTCGATGCTTTTAAAGCGCCCGCTGAGTCCGGCGATAGGCTGAGGTTGGCTCCACCTGCCATTTGCATAGGTAATAATTTCGACGGTGGACCTCCCGGAGAGGCAGTAGATCCGCCCGGGATATTTGCGCGAGGGGTAGGCTTCGAAGCAGATGAGGTCCTGAGAGACCAGGGTGGCATTGGCGCCACGGATTTCATAAATGCCCTGGACCGTAGTCACCAGCAGGCGGTTGGGCTGGCCCGGCGTTTTGAAGGAAACCAGCCGCCAGGATTCGGCATCTATTTCGGGGATGGGCTTAAAATAATCTTCTTCAAGCCGGAAGACTCCCTGTGTGGTAGATGCGTAAAAAATGCCATTGTGCCGGATGCTCGAAAAAACGATGCCCCGCAGGCCCGAAGATTCTTTCCATTGGGTGAGGGGAGAGTTGACCTCCACGCGCGAGATACCTTTGGAGAGGGTGAGCCAGAGCGAATGGTTCTGGTCCATGTAGGCGCTGGTAATCAGGTTGTCCTGAAGGCCGGAGCGCTGGTTGATTTTTTGCAGCAGGCGGCCCTGGGCATCGAGGACGAAGGCACCCGCTCTGGCCGTGGTCACGAGGATGCGGTCCTGGCTTAGGGCGAGGACCGAGCTGAAATTGCTTTCGGCCAGCAGGTCTTCTATTTCGGTGCGGAAGGGCTGTATAGTGAGTTTTTCGTCGCTAAAGTCCAGTTTCAGAAAGCCCCGCGAGTATTCCCAGGTGAGCAGTTGTTTTTTTCCGGTAACAGTCAGAGAAAAAAGAAGGCTGCCCGCCAGTTGCCCGCCTCCGGGAAACTCTTTGAATCCCTCGCCATCATAGACGCGCAGGCCCTTGTCGCCCGCAATCTGCCAGAGGCGGTCGAATCGGTAAAAAAACTGACTGGCAGTTTCGGAAGGCTCGCTGGCATAGACCGTGTGCAGGTTGATCCCATCCCAATAGTATAGGCGCCGGGAGTCGAATACATGAAAAAAGGCACCGCTTCGCGCCCCGATTACCCGGACTACGCCCGAAAAAGCGCGTTCGCTTTCGGGCAGAAACTGCACCAGCGACTGGTAGGTCTGCGACCCTTTTTCATCGGGCCGCAGGTAGCCAAACTCTCCGGAGCCACCCACATATACCTTCCCGCTGCTATCTACGGCCAGGGAAAACACGACCCCCCGGTTGTTGAGAGGCATCAGCTTCCAGTTTGCGCCGTCGTATTCGAGGATACCCCGGTAGTTGCCGAAATACATAATACCCCGCGCGTCCTGAACAGTTGAATAATTGGCAGAACTCGCTTTATATTCGCGGGGTGTATAGTTGCGGATATAGGGATAGCCGCTCAACTGCGCATACAGCCTGACACCCCCTGCTGTGAACAACAGGAGACTTAAAACACAAAACCGGATACAGATTTCTTTACTCATACGCCATAATATACGAACAAGCTGTATATTTGATTCCGCCAAGTACTTACCAACTCTAATGAATTATGAACTTCCGAACACCCGTGTTGCTCCTCCTCGTGCTGGTGTGTATGATTCCACAAGGATTGTTTGCCCAGACAGATGAAGCCCTCCGCAAAGAACTTGACCAGTTTCTCAATGGTTTTGTGCAGGACTATGTAAGCTTGCCAAAAACAAAGAACAAGCAAAATTTCCTGAAATATTTTGCCAAGGACGCTACGTCTAACCTCTTTTCCTACAACATTTCAGGATCTTCCCGTGTAAGCAACTCCGACTACGCGGGTCTGGATTCGTATCTGGACAACATCATCCGTTCTTCAGGTATCACACTCGGCTACGAAGTTACCGAAAAACATTATACCTACGTCTCTCCGAATCTGGCCACCATCGTGTACCGGATCAATTATGAGACCAAGGAAGAAAATGGCATCTGGGTAAAAGGCATCGAGACAGTGACCATGGCGCTGGAAAAAGTCGGCAATGCCTGGCTGGTGATGCACTATACCGTTTTCCAGATCGAAGACGAAAAACTGAAAGGCACCTGTATCTGCGAACTGTTTATTGCTGAGACAGATGATGGTGAGGTAGTTGCCAAAACAACGATCCCAAGCGGCAGAAGCTACAATACAAAATTTGACAACTTCGAATTCCGCACCGTAGGCACTGAGCAGATCATCCGCGTGGGAAATGCCAGCTTCAAGCGCAAAGCCAATGGCTCTCTGGTGCAGCTGGAGGGAGATGAAGAAAAAGAACTGAGCATCAGCAACAGCAAAAAAGAATCTGTACTGAGCATCATTCTGAACTCGCTGTATAAAGACAGCTGCACACGACTCAAAGAAAAATAATCAAAAAGCCGGGTAATCCGGCTTTTTTTTCTGATACCCTATGGATGTTCAAACCCTGATCCGTGAGGCCACGGGCTGGGCTGTGGCTTTTGTACCCCGGCTGTTTGTTTCCCTGCTGACCCTCTTTGTGGGCTTATGGATGGTAAACCGGGGAATCCGCCTGATGCGACTGGCCCTGAACCGCCGCGAAATGGACGGCACCCTTCGCACCTTTCTTTCAGATCTGGTGAATGTGGTGTGCAAAACCTTGGTGCTGATCACAGCCGCAGGGATGATTGGTATCGAGACGACCTCCTTTGTTACCCTGCTGGGAGCGGCAAGCCTCGCCGTAGGTCTGGCCCTTCAGGGAAGCCTTTCCAATTTTGCCGGAGGCGTTATGATCTTGTTATTCAAGCCTTTCCGTGTCGGCGATCTGGTCGATGCCCAGGGCTTTCATGGCCATGTGCGGGCGATCAATATTTTCGTTACGACCCTCGAAACGCCGGAAAGCAAGACCGTGAGCATCCCCAATGGCCCGCTTTCAAATGGCAACATTACCAATTACTCGACCCTGGGTCGCCTGCGGGTGGACATTGTCGTTTCGGTGGGCTACGAAAGTAATATTCCCGAAGTTCGCAAGCTCATCCTGGCGGCCATCCAAACGGTTCCGGGCGTGCTGGCAGAACCTGCTCCTGCGGTAAGTGTACTCAAGCTCGGGCATACGGGCGTGGACCTCGCTGTGCGGCCTTATGCAGCTACCGAAAGCTACTGGGATGTGTGTTTTGGGGTGCAGGAGGCTGTGAATGAAGCATTGCTCCTGGCAGGAGTAAAGACGCCGGTACCCCAGCAAATTTCGTGGAATGTGGAAGGGAAGCCTTGATGAGGCACTTCTTTTTTCAAACCAAATCCTCCTCTTCTTGTTTGTAAATGCAATACAGGCAGAATTACGCTCCTGTATTGTCCTATTTCCAAACCTCTGCTAACTACCTGTACTTCAGGGCTATACATGAGCGAAAGCAAGCGAATTATTGTGATCGGATCGGGATTTGCCGGTCTTGCGGCGGCTACTCTACTCGGACAGGCCGGACATAAAGTAACCATTCTCGAAAAAAACGAGCAGCCGGGAGGCAGGGCGCGTATCTGGCAAAAAGATGGGTTTACCTTCGATATGGGCCCAAGCTGGTACTGGATGCCCGATGTCTTTGAAAATTATTTTCAGCTTTTCGGGAAAACGGTATCAGACTACTATAACCTGGTGCGCCTCGACCCCTCTTACCGGGTGTTTTTCGGGCAGGATGACTGGGTGGATGTGCCTGCCAGCCGCCAGGAACTCGATGCCCTGTTTGAAAAAATTGAACCCGGCAGCAGCCGCGGCCTCAAGACCTTTCTCGATCAGGCAGCCTATAAATATGAGGTCGGTATGCGCGACTACGTGTTCCGCCCTTCGCACAACATCGGCGAATTTCTGGACCTGCGCCTGATGCGCGAAAGCTTTCGCATTCAGATGTTTAGCTCTATGGCGGCGCATGTGCGCAAGTACTTTCACAATCCCCGCCTGATAAAAATTCTGGAATTTCCGGTCCTGTTTCTCGGCGCTACGCCCCAGAATACGCCCGCGCTCTACTCCATGATGAACCACGCCGACCTGACGATGGGCACCTGGTATCCGATGGGCGGTATGCACCAGATCGTGCAGGCGATGGTATCCCTGGCCAAAGCGCATGGCGTAACGATCGAAGTGCATACGGAGGTGAAAAATATCCGCGTGAAAAACGGACGCGCCACAGGTGTCCAGACCAATCGCGGCGATTTTGAAGCCGATATTGTGGTTGCCAACAGCGATTACCAGCATACAGACCAGACACTCCTCGACCCGGAGTGGCGCAATTACAGCGCTGCCTATTGGGATACGCGCGTGATGTCGCCTTCGAGTCTGCTGTTTTATATGGGCGTGAGTAAAAAAGTGCAGAACCTGCTCCACCACAACCTCTTTTTTGACGAAGATTTCGACCTCCACGCCAAAGAAATCTACTCCGAACCCCGCTGGCCCAGCAAGCCGCTGTTTTACGCCTCTGCGCCCACCCGCACCGACGACAGCATCGCGCCCGATCAGTACGAAAATATGTTTTTGCTGATCCCTCTGGCCCCCGGCCTCGAAGACCGCGAAGACCTGCGCGAAACCTACTACAACATCGTCATGGACCGTCTGGAGCGATTTACCGGACAGCAGGTCCGCAATGACGTGATCCTTCGCAGGAGCTATGCCATGAAGGACTTCGAGCGCGACTACCACTCCTTCCGGGGCAATGCCTACGGACTCGCCAACACCCTGCTGCAGACGGCCTTCTTTAAACCCAAACTGCGCTCCCGGAAAGTCTCCAACCTCTTCTATACCGGACAACTCACCGTGCCCGGTCCGGGCGTACCTCCTGCGCTGATCTCCGGACAGGTTGTCGCAAGAGAAATTCTGAAAAAAGAGTAGGTTTTTCGCCCGGAAAAGGGAACTATTTTTTGCAAAAAATGCAACTTTTTACTTCAAGGAGTGAAATGTTGCATTTTTTGCAACTGGCCCTGCCGTTTTCTCCCATTTAGTTGCAAAAAATACTAAAACGCAAAAGCTGCCGCAAAAAATCATTTTTGAGGCAGCAGGGACCACTGTAGGTTTACATCAACAAACAAACACAAAGACGTTTCGCAGTCCCTATTTTACAATCATGCAACTAATTCCCTGTACTTTTTCCGGCTCAGACAGCGGAGAGAGCGCCCCCGGGAAATAAAGATTCAAGAGTGTGTCCGCCTTTATTGTGCCCCGGCAGGCTAAAACCTGCCGGATTTTTTATTTTAGCGGAATGGAACAGACAATGCGTTGGTTTGGCCCCGCTGACCCGGTGAGCCTTTCAGACATCCGGCAGGCGGGTGCGACCGGGATCGTGACTGCCCTGCACCACGTCTCCAATGGAGAAATATGGACCGTGGAGGAGATCGCTGCCCGGCAGCAGGAAATCGAATGGGACGCGGTGCGCAGCCGTCCCACAGGCCTCAGATGGTCCGTCGTGGAGAGTTTGCCCGTGCATGAGCACATCAAAAGGGGCCTTCCGGACCGCGACCGCCTGATTGCCAGCTACTGCACCAGCCTCCGCAACCTCGCTGCCTGCGGCATATCGGTCGTTACCTATAACTTTATGCCGGTGCTCGACTGGACCCGCACCGACCTGGCCTGGGAGATGCCCGATGGTTCGCGGGCGCTGCGGCTCGATGCTGCGGCCCTGGCGGCTTTTGATCTGTATATGCTGGAGCGACCCGGCGCAGCGGACGAATATCCGGAAGCGCTACAGGTTGCTGCCCGGCGCTATTTCGATCAGATGAGCGAAGCCGAAGCCTGGCAGTTGCAGCAAAATATACTTGCAGGTCTGCCCGGTGCCGAGGAAGGCTATTCTCTTCAGCAGTTTCAGGCAGCTCTGGATGGATACAAAGGCATTGATAAAGAAGGACTTAGGGAAAATCTATTCTATTTTTTACGCGAAATAAGCCCGCTGGCACAGGAACTGGGCATCCGGCTGGCCATTCACCCCGACGACCCGCCCTATCCGATCTTTGGTCTGCCCCGGATCGTCAGTACCGAAGCCGATGCACTGGCCCTGCTGGCGGCCGCCGATCTGCCTGCCAATGGTCTTTGCTATTGCACAGGTTCCTATGGTGTGCGCCCCGACAATGACCTCGCCGGGATGGTGCAGCGCCTGGGCAGCCGTATTCACTTTGTGCACCTGCGGGCTACGCGGCGCGAAGCAGATGGCTCTTTTTATGAAGCAGACCACCTCGATGGCGATGTGGACATGTATGCAGTGGTGCGTGCCCTGGCAGCAGAGGAGCGTTCGCGCAGCAAATCAGGCCGCGCAGATGCCCTCATCCCCATGCGGCCCGACCACGGCCACCAGATGCTCGACGACCTGAAGAAAAAAACAAACCCCGGATACAGCGCCATTGGCCGGTTAAGGGGCCTTGCTGAAATCCGGGGTCTGGAACTCGCTATCCATCGTATGCAGGACAGCGAAGCCTGATCTTAGTTCCGGGGCAGGTTTCCGCCCAGGTTCGTTACTTCGTAGTCGGCCAGTTTGTAGGTTTCGGGCTGCTTATCCACGGCTTTGACGAGAATATGGGAGGTGCTGCCGTCTTTGAGCTGGGTAAAATGCCCTTCCATCATAATGCCGGTGGGCATATTTGCCTGGTCTGTACCCTGGCCGTAGGTGGCCATCTGAGGAGCAAAATATTGCAGGAAGGCCAGCGAGCTGTGCTTCAATTCAGTAGTATGCCACACTTCGCCGCGCATGTCCTGGCTTTCATAGATATACTGTTCGCAGCGGTATCCGGCGATGGTTTTGGTCTTTCCGGTTTTGGTAACGGTTCCCGGGTTGCCCTGGGGGGCTGTGGTGGGCTGAGTGGCAGGCGCTGAAGGGTCTTCGACATACACTTTTTTCGAAGCACGGATCATAAAGTTGGCCATGTTCCGGATCGGCAGGATCGTCGCGGTCTTTTTGCCATTGTCCTCCGACAGATTGATCATCGAACCATTGGGATAGTCGAAAATAGACTTCTGGTTCTGGTTTTTGGGATCGGCGGAGTATGAACCCTGGTATTCGTCACTTTCACCATACAGCGAGTACATCTCAACGGGCGTATCTGACTTGCCTTTGGCATCCATATTCCAGTAGCTGGTGAGGATGCGGGTGCTAAAGGTATATACCTGCTGGTACTGGGCTGGCTGGCCTCCGGTAGCCTTTGTCCATACTTTATTGGCGACGCTGTCCGCGGCTTCGTCCGCTTTTTGTTCCACTTTCTGCTCCAGCTTCCGCTCGATTTTATTCATGAGAATATTGGGAATCTGAGCCTGAAGGCAGGTTGCACCCAGAAGGGCCACAAGGAGGGTAAGGATAGGTTTCATACAGAGGAGGATGTGGGTTAATTCTAACGGAAAATAAACGAAAAAATCGTCTCCGCAGTATAAAAAATCCCCTATCCCCCTATTCCCTTCTATCTCCTCTATTCCCCCATCCCCATCTTCTCCAGCGCCTGCGCCAGATCAGCAATCAGCAGTTCCGGATCTTCGAGACCCACATAAAAGCGCACCAGGTTCCAGGGGATTTCATTGTTCTGGTAATTGGCGGAGCCATATAGCGTGCTCATCGGGAAAATGAGGGACTCATAGCCACCCCAGGAGCAGGCCATCAGGAAGCGCTTCAGGCTGTTGCAGAAGCGGTCGGCGCCCTCGATGCTGTCTGTGCGCAGCAGGATCGAAAACTGACCTCCGGGCCTTTTCATCTGTTTGCGGGCAACTTCATACTGCGGGTTCGACAGCAGAAAGGGATAATATACATGCGCCACACCCGGATGCGCTGCCAGGAAGTCTACTACGCGGGGAGTGCTCTCCGCTACGCGCTCCATACGCAAAGGCAGGGTGCGCAGTCCCCGGAGTACCAGCCAGGCATCGTGCGGGGAGAGAACCCCGCCCAGGGTCATAAATTCGGACTTGAATATCTGCTCGGCCTTTTTCCGGCTGCAGCAGAGCACCCCTGCCACTACATCGCTGTGACCGCTGAGGTATTTGCTGGCCGAATGAAACACCATGTCCACCCCCATCAGGATCGGCTGCTGGTTCAGGGGCGTGGCGTAGCTGTTGTCTATCGCCGTCAGAATGCCGTGCTCCTGTGCGATAGCCACTACCGCCGGGATGTCCTGCACTTCAAATGTGAGCGAATTGGGCGATTCCAGCATGATCAGCCGGGTATTGGGCTGGATCGCCTTGCGGAAATTCTCCGGGTCAGTACCATCTACCATCGTAGCCGTAACGCCATAGCGCGGCAAAAACAGGTTGAGCAGCTTGTTGGTCCAGCTATAGGGCTTGCGCACGCACACAATGTGGTCGCCCGACTGCACCGAAGAGAGGATACCCGCCGAAATGGCTGCACTGCCACTGCCGAACATCAGACATTCCTCGGCTCCCTCCAGCGCAGCGATTTTCTCCCGCAGGATCGTAACCGTAGGATTATTTCCCCGCGTATAAAAAGGCGTATCCATCTCGAAGGCGAGGGCCTTGCGCATGTCGTCCACCGTTTCAAACACAAAGTTATTGGTCTGATACACAGGAGGTGCGCCCGCGCCCTGGTAGCGCTCGTGAGATTCGCCCAGGTGGTTGATGATATGAGAGAGGTCCATGATTAGTCTTTGGCTGCGATCACGGAAATCTCCACATTCACATTTTTAGGCAGGCCAGCCACGGCTACGGTCTCTCTGGCGGGGTAGTTGCCGGAAAAACAAGCGCCATACACCGCATTTACTTTGGCAAAATCAGCCATATCCCGCAGGAAAATGGTGGTTTTGACGATATGGGTATAGTCCATGCCCGCTGTGGCGAGCAGCGCCCCGATATTGTTCATCACCTGACGGGCTTCGGCCTCCACACCACCGACTACCACTTCTCCCGAAACAGGCTCGATCCCGATCTGTCCGGATACAAAAAGGAAGGCACCGAAGCGCACAGCCTGGCTATAAGGTCCGATGGGAGCGGGGGCAGAGGAGCTTTGCATAATGGTCTTCATACACGTAAAATTAAGCATCGTCAGCAGGCTTTTTCCGCCTGCCGGTGAGCCAGCGGAAAAGCTGCTTCTGTTTTTCGTAAAAGTATTGGAATTTACCGAAGATAAAAGCGTAACCCAGCAATAAGACCTGATATACCGGCGTAATCAGCAGAATATAAGCTACGACATACTGCCATGTGCCCGGCGTGAGGCCCGTAACAGGCATAATCCAGCGGGGGATAATGGCCGCAGTTGTGCCTGTAATGGCAAAAATGACCAATATTATGGCGTAATCGAAGGGGGCCAGCTTGGTTTTCTTATTCTGCATATCGGTAATACAAAGCAGCTACATTTTCGTCTAACCGACAAATGCAGTGAAATGATTCGCCCGAAAAGCAGAAAATTCTTTTTTCTACCGGCGGCGGCGTCCGGCCTGGCGATACATCAGGCAGCCTGTGGAGAGGAGGGTCCTGCCACTTACCTCTAAGCGGGAAGCGTAGATCTGGTTAAATATGCAGGTGTTGCTGAAGTCCGAGCCTGCAATACAGCGGCTGTAGTTGTCAAAGCGCCCCGAGTTTTCGATGTGCGCAATGGTCTCAAACACCGCTGAGCATGCATTCTGGGTAATGGCCCCGTCGTAAGCAATGTATTCGTAGAGGTAAATCAGCGCGGAAAGGCGGTTGTAAAGTGTGCCGTAGTTTTTGATACGCATCACCATGAGGCTGCCCTGGTTGTCGAGTGTGCCCGAAGGCATCACCTGAAGCGAGCCGAGGGCCGAATGCAACCGCACCCCCAGTGTAATCTCCATCGAGCCTGCAATATGGATGTCGTAACTGCCAAAGGAGGCGTCGGCCATCAGCACCACGCGGTTGCTGTCGCTGATCTGGTCGCCCGGATATGCCGGAAACCAGTTGGCGGGATTTTCATAATAGCTGTCTTCAAGTGCAAGAAAAAAGTAATCTTCTGCCCTGAGTGAAAAGAACGAGACAAGGAACCATATGAGTAGCGAGGTTTGTTTCATGAAGCGGACCGGGTGGAGTTTATGGCTGCACTATGAAGTAGGTGAAAATTATTGTAACAAAAAAATCAATGTTAGAATACTTCCAGATTTTCGTTATAAATACAAGTTCTCAGGCAAATTAACGCAAAAAGCGCAACCAGCGGACAGGGTCCAGACTGATTGCGCAAAAATTGTTCCAAACGGCAAACTTTTCTGTTCAGACCGTTGGCAGGCAGAATTATTTCACTCCCAGAAGTTCTACGTCGAAGACTAATACTTCATATGGGCCGATTACGGGCGGTGATCCGCGCTCGCCGTAGCCCAGTTGGTAGGGGATAAAAAAGCGGAATTTAGCGCCGACCTTCATCAGTTGCAGACCTTCGGTCCAGCCTCTGATCACTCCATTCAGGGGAAACTCCACAGGTTCATTACGTGCGTAAGAACTGTCGAAGATTTCATCGCTGAGCAGGCGGCCTTCGTAGTGTACGCGCACTGTGCTCGATGCTACGGGGCTTGGGCCGGTGCCTTCGCGCAGGATTTGATATTGCAGGCCGGAAGCTGTGGTTTTTACCCCTTCGGCAGACTGGTTTTCCTGCAAAAAGAGTTCGCCTTCGGCTTTCTTGCGTTCAAACGCTTTCATCTGACTTTTCTGGGCCTCTACCTGAAAGAGTTTCAGCATGTCGGCAACCTGCTCTTCGGTGAGAGCGCCTTCGGCCCCGTTTGTGGCATCGGCCAGGCCCTGGTAGATGGCGGCTGCGTTGAGCGGCACATCGAGTTGCTTCAGGTTGTCGCCGATATCCATGCCCAGAGCATAGGAAAGGCTGTCGTTGCGGGTCGCAAGCTCAGCCGGTTTCTTCTTGTCAGCTTGTTTCTGACCCAGAAGCCATGCTGGTATAATCAGCACCGGAATAAGTAACCAGATAAATTTCTTCATGCGTAAAATGAGTAATCAGAGCACGAAGTTCTTGCTTTCCGGTCTAATAAACAAAAAAATCCTGCCGGGACCGACGGGGCGGTCACCGGCAGGTCCGGATCGAAAAAAAGAACGTCAAACCTCCCTACGGAAGATTTGTGGGTTTC
>RDXT01000849.1 GCA_004292985.1 Bacteroidota bacterium | reverse complement strand
CGGCGGGTTTCACGCCGCCAATTTTGCTTTCCGCCATCCGGGGCTGGTGAGTCACCTCTTCAGCATGAGCGGTGCCTTCGATATCCGCTCCTTTATGGACGGCTACCAGGACCAGAATGTGTATTTCAACAACCCGGTGGAGTATCTTCCCGGCCTCAATGATCCTTCGCTCTGGAATATGGGCATCGTGCTGGGGCTGGGCGAACACGACATCTGCCGCGCGGCCAACGAGCATCTGTCCCACCTTCTGCACCAAAAAAATGTGCCTCACTGGTTCGATATGAGGCCGGGTGCCGTTCACGACTGGCCCGTGTGGCGCGATATGTTCCCCCATTACCTTTCCCAGATTAAATTCGGATGATATGAAGAAGATTGGCATTCTCTTTGGCCGCGAAAACACCTATCCCCAGGCCTTCGTGGACCGCATCAACAGCAAAAGCCCCTCCGGGATCGTGGCAGAAGCCGTGCGCATTGACAAAGTACAGCAGGCTGCCCCGACAGAATATGCCGTGATTGTGGACCGCATTTCGCAGGATGTGCCCTTTTACCGGGCCTATCTCAAAAATGCAGCCATCAGCGGCACAGCCGTCATTAACAACCCCTTCTGGTGGAGCGCTGACGAAAAGTTTTTCAACAATGCCCTGGCTGAAAAAGTAGGCGTTCCGGTACCCAAAACGGTGATTCTGCCTTCTTTCGAGCATCCGGAAGATACGAGCGACATGTCTTTCCGCAACCTGGGCTACCCACTCGACTGGCAGGGAATGTTCGAATACATCGGTTTCCCGGCCTTTATGAAGCCTTTTGCGGGCGGTGGCTGGAAGAATGTATATAAAGTGCACAATTCCGAGGAGATGTTTGCCACCCACCGCGAAACCGGACGGCTGGTGATGATGTTTCAGGAGGCGATTGACTTTGATGCCTATTTCCGCTGCTATTGTATCGGGGGTAAATATGTGCGCATCATGCACTACGAGCCGCGCAACCCGCACCACCTGCGCTATGTCGCCAACCACCAGGTCTCTGCCGAGATGCTCGCGACCATCGAAGACTATGTCATCCGCCTCAACCAGGCCCTGGGCTACGACTTCAATACCGTAGAATTCGCCACCCGCGACGGTGTGCCCTACGCGATAGACTTCTGCAACCCTGCACCCGATGCCGACCGCAATTCGGTAGGGGAAGAGAACTTCGAGTGGGTGGTAGAAACCTCGGCCAATTACGCCATCGAGCGTGCGCTGGCCCACAAAGACGGCCACGACAACCTTACCTGGGGCAGCTACCTCAAAGGCGCGACCCTCGGCAACCTTCCTGCCGTACCGGCAGCCCCTGAGGCCCCAAAGGCCAAAGCAGCCCCCAAAGCCCGAAAAGCAAGCACCAAAAAATAACTCCGGAGACCGTACTTATGGCATTACAGGCAGCAATTCTGAATATGTACAACGGCATCCCCAACCAGGGTATGCGATGCATCCGCGAGTTGCTGGACCAATATCGTCAGGAAATTCGTTGGGATGAGTTTGACGTGCGGCAGAAATGCGAGGTGCCCGACTATAGCGACTACGACATCTACATCTCCTCCGGCGGGCCGGGAAATCCGCTGGAGGGAGATGGCAAATGGGACAAAGCCTATTATGAACTGCTGGACCAGATATGGGCACATAACCAGGATCCGGAGCAGCGGCGGAAAAAATATGTGTTTTTTATCTGCCACTCTTTCCAGATGGCCTGTCACCATTTTGGCCTGGCCGAAATTTCGCGGCGCAAATCCGCTTCATTTGGCGTATTGCCGGTGCATAAAACAGAGCTGGGCAAACACGACCCCCTTTTGCTGGGCCTCCCCGACCCCTTTCATGTCGTGGAGTCGCGCGACTGGCAGGTGATCCAGCCCCGGCTGGAGGTGTTTGAGGAACACGGTGCGCACATCGTTTCGCTGGAAAAAATCCGCGACCACGTCTCCTTTGAGCGGGCGATCATGGCCGTGCGCTTTTCATTTGAAGTATTCGGCACGCAGTTTCACCCCGAGGCCGATGCCGAAGGGATGCTACAGCACTTTTCCCAGCCGGAAAAACGCCTTCAGGTGGTCGAAAACTATGGCGAAACGAAGTACCAGCAAATGATAGACGGCCTGAAAGACAAGGATAAAATCAGCCTTACCCACCGGACGATTATCCCCAACTTTCTGCGCTTTGCCATCAAACAACTGGAAAAAACAGGCTAAACGCCCTTATCCCTCCAGTTCTTTCACCGCCAGCCAGGCCATCAGCCCGGTTGAAAGCCGCAGCGACTCCTCATCTATGTCGAAGCGGGGTGTGTGCAGACCGTGTACGATACCCCGCGCCTCATTGCGGGTGCCGAGGCGGTAGAAACAGCCGGGGGTCTCGTGGGTGTAGTAGGCAAAATCCTCTGAGGCCATCCAGATGTCCATGTCTATGATGTTCTCTTCGCCCACATAGTCGGCAATGGATTCGCGGGCACGGCTGGTCAGGGCCTCGTCGTTGTGCAGCACCGGGTATCCCTTGCGGATGTCGAGTTCCACGCGCCCGCCCAGGCCCTCGGCTACCGAATGCACAATCCGCCGGATTTTTTCGTGCGCCTCCATGCGCCAGCTTTCGTTCATGGTGCGGAAGGTTCCTTCCACCAGCACATATTCGGGGATCACATTGGTGGCCCCTTCGGCGCTGATCCGCCCAAAAGACAAAATCGAAGGAATCCGAGGATCGGAGCGGCTCACCACCTGCTGGAGGGTAACCAGAATCTGCGCCATCATCATCACCGGGTCAATAAACTGCGCAGGGTGGGCTGCGTGGCCCCCTTTGCCAATCACACGCATATAAATCTCATCGGCAGAGGCCATATACATGCCGGGCCACACACCAATTTTGCCACAAGGCATATAGGGCTGCACGTGCTGACCAAAAATCGCCGACACATCCGGGTTGCGGAGTGCGCCATCGCGGATCATGAGCGAAGCGCCACCGGGCAGCTTTTCCTCCGCAGGCTGGAAAATCAGTTTCACTTCGCCCGAAAATTCGCTGCTCACTTCTTTCAGGATACGGGCCGTGCCCAGCAGCGAGGAGGTATGCGCATCGTGGCCGCAGGCATGCATCACTCCGGGGCAGGTAGATTTATAAGGCACATCGTTTTCTTCGGCAATGGGCAGCGCGTCCATATCGGCGCGGAGGGCAATCGTTTTGTCAGGGCCGGGTTTCTGTCCCCGGATCACCGCCACCAGTCCGTTGCCACCGACACCTGTGAGCGCTTCGATCCCCAGCGCGTCGAGGCGGGATTTGACCCAGGCAGCCGTTTCCGCCTCATAAAACGATAATTCCGGATGTGCATGAAGATAGCGGCGCTGGGCCACCGTCTCTTCATAGACGTTTTCGGCCAGTGTGCGGATGCGGTTCTTTAAACTCATGGAAAATTCAAATTGCAGCAAGAATGAGCGCGATAATCTACGGAATATTTTCTTTGGGAAATACAGACGCGATTTATTTACCTTTGTAGAAAGCGTTTCCTTCTCTCATGAAAAAGAATACCCTGCTTCTGTTGATTGTGCCGGTAGTTGTACTGGCGAGCCTCCTGAGTGGTTGCACCGGCTATGCAGACGGCCCTGCCCTGAGCGTTAAACGCGCCGAGGTGCTGATCCTCCGCAAATGGAAGGTGGACGAAGCCGTGCAGGCAGGTTCCGACATTACTGCGCAGTTTGCCGGTGAGTTCCTGGAGTTTAAAGCCGAAGGTGTCTTCCGCCGCCAGGAGTCCACATTCCCCATCAATATCCCTCCTTTCACGCAAAATACGACCCTTGCGCTGACAGGTGAAGGCGAATGGCAGTTTCTGGACGACAAACGGGTGATCGAGGTGCTTTATACCTTCAGCTATGTGGATCCCTACAATAGCGCCGTTCTCTATCGCAAAACGGAAAATGAGTTTTGGGAAATCACCCGCCTGACCGAAGAAGAACTCTGGCTGGAAAGCGGCGACACCACCCTCAGACTCCTGCCCTTCTGAGTAACTTTTAGGGCCGGATGGTCGCTGTTTTGTGGCCGGGTCTGCGTACTATTGCAACAAAGAACACAACTCTTATGAAGCGACTCACCGCTGCATTGTCTCTCTGCGTCTTGTTGCTGGCCGCCTGCGACAAATATCCCGAAGGACCGGAACTCTCTCCCTGGCCGCCTTCCTTTCGTGTAGTGAATACCTGGAAGTGGGCCTACGCGCTGGAAAACGGCAAAAATATCACGGCTGACCTTCAGACTACCACCATCGAGTTTACCGAAGACCAGATCTGCCGCATCTGCAAAGGCGACTCATGCAGCGAAGGCACCTGGAATTTTGTCAACAAAAAAGAAAAGCTGCAACTCATTTTCGACAACGAAGCACGCGCCTACGATATCCAGATGCTGCGCAAGGTCGAAATCTGGCTCCAGTACACCGATCCTGACTCCAGTTTTTCTGTGCAGTGGGAACTGAAACCTGTCGAATAAGTGCGATGGAAACCCATGACACTTTTCATTCGAGCCGTGCGCCGGAACCCGTTGGCCTCTATCCACATGCACGCCGGGTCGGCAATCTGCTCTTTCTTTCAGGCGTAGGTCCCCGCGAACGGGGCAGCAAAACGATTCCCGGCGTTACCCTCGACGAGCAGGGAAATATTCTTGCCTACGACATCGAAGCCCAGTGCCACTCCGTCTTCCGGAATGTGCGCTATATCCTCGAAGAAGCGGGCGCTTCCTGGGAGCAGATGGTGGATGTAACCGTTTTTCTGACCAATATGAAAGACGATTTTCCCATCTACAACCGGATCTACGCCCAGTACTTTCCCGACAACCGCCCCTGCCGGACCACGCTGGGGATCAGCAGCCTGCCTACACCGATTGCGATCGAGCTGAAGGTAATTGCCGTTATAAATGACACTTCCGCGTAAATCGTCAGGCAATTATATCGGTAGGGTAACAAGCTGCGTTATACATTTGCTGTTAATACCCTTATGCTGCACGTATGCACCTCTCACTGATTGCCCTCTGCCTGCTGAATTTCTGGCCAGCGCCTGCTGCAAACCCGGCAGCGCCTGAATACTGCTACCTTGAAGGGGCCGTGTATGTCGAAGAAGTGGCTGCATTTGCCAAATACCGCGTATATGTGCAGGACATAGAGTCTTTTGCCGACCTGGTGGTGTACCGTGAAGAAAGCGAATCCTTTGCCGATGCGCCCGGACGCTGGTATATCACTGACAACCGCGCCTTTGCCGATTTTTCGATTCATATCGAAGAAGTCGAAAATTTTGCCGATTTTTCCATTGCCTATACCGACTTCCGGTCTGCTGCCGGATGTAAATAAGCATTCGCCTATCGAAACACGCTTACCCGAACTTATTTATTGGCGCATTGGTAAAGCCCGAATACATCGAGGCCGTGGTGACAGCTCCTGCCGAGCTGCGCGACCCGGTCATTGCCCTGCTGGCTGAGGCAGGATTTTCCATGTTTGAAGAATCGGATACGGGCGTCATGGCCTGGGTGATCGAGAGCGATTTTGACGAAGAAGTCCTCGCCGATACCCTGTCTGTATTTTCGCAGGAAGACGTGCAGTATGAAGTCCGCAAGGTCGAAAGCCAGAACTGGAATGAAGTCTGGGAGGAGAACTATCCTTCGGTATTTCTGGACGACTTTTGCCAGGTAACCCCTTCTTTCCGGGAGGCGGAAGAGGGCTTCACCTATTCGCTGGTTATTGACCCCAAAATGTCGTTCGGCACGGGGCACCACGAGACTACCCGACTGATGATGAAGCAGTTACGGGCGCATAGCCCGGCGGGTCTCCGGGTGCTCGACATGGGCAGCGGCACGGGGATCCTGGGTCTGCTGGCCGCCCGCATGGGCGCTACCCAGGTGATAGGTATAGACAATGACCCCTGGTGTTTTGAAAATGCAGGTGAAAACCTGCGCCTCAATTCGATCCTGAACATGGAGCTGCTGCTGGGCGACGCCAAAGACCTGCCCGGACGCAGCTTTGACCTGATTCTGGCGAATATCAACCGGAATGTACTGCTGGCCGATCTGCCGGCCTACGCCCCCTGCCTCGGCAGCGGAGGCCTCCTGTTTATCAGCGGTTTTTACCGCGAAGACGAGCCTGCACTCATCCAGGCCGCTGATAATGAAGGATTTACCCTGCAACGCAGCCTGAGCGACAACAACTGGTCCTCACTGGCTTTTGTAAAAAGATGACATTTTGACGCGCATGAAACTCTTACGCATCGTTCTCCTGCTCTTTATCTGCGCATCTGGCAGCCCGGCATTTGCCCAGGGAGTCAGTTTTTTTGCGACGGATCCGGCCAAATTCATCACCGAATTTGTCAACGTCCTCGAACAAACCAAAAATGAAAAGGGCCGCATTGCCGCCACCGAAGCGCAGGCGCTCTGGAGTTCGGGCCGCCTCTCTCCCCAGGAACAGGAGCAGTTTATCACCCAGATCAATCTGATGGTGAGCCGCAAGCTCCGCACGGTGCCCGACCTGGCCAACTACGCGATGGTGGTCAGCGCCCTGAAAAACGATGCCAGCCACGTGAAGGTAAGCCCCAGCCAGTTCTGGGACGTCTCTCTCCAGGTTATCACCTCCCTCGAACCGGGACGCTGTAGCCGCTACTTCAACTCTATGCTGGAGTATCTGCCTGAGGGTGAGCCGATTAGCCGTGCAAAATTTAACTGGTCCATTTCCCAGACCAACCCCTCGCTGGAGTTTATCACCATCAAAGACGGCGACGGCTCCTACTCCGCGCCTGTATTCCGCTACAGCAATACCAGTCTCACCTATAGCAACACCTCTCTCAGCGACAGCACCCACATTTACAACACCAAAGGCGACTTCCACCTGCTTTCGCAGTCTTTTGTCGGCACCGGCGGGCGTGTGGACTGGTCTAAGGTGGGCCTCGACCCCAAAGATGTGTACTGTGAGCTGAAAGACTATAAGGTAAACCTCAATTATGGTCTGGTAGAGGCCGACTCTGTCGTATTATACTACCACAGCATCATCAAAGAGCCGCTTTTAGGCCGCTTTGAGGACCGGAATGTGGGCTTTAAGAGCATTAACACTGCAAATTACCCCTTTTTCCGCAGCTATGAGGGGGGTGTAGTGATCGAAAACTTTATCCCGAACGTTCGCTACGAAGGCGGATTTACCCTGCGGGGGCTGCGCAAAATCGGTACAGCCTACGATGTGTGGGTGGATCCGGAGCCGATCAAAAGCAGTTCTTCTACCTATGAATACGGCACGAAGGAGCTGAAAAGCGATGAGAAAAAAGCCAGTGAGTGGGGCGATCAGGAATGGGCAACTGCCGAGACAAAGGAAGCTTCTTTTGACTCCGATGATCCTGTAGGCGAAGATGGCGCTCCGGTCAACGACTGGGGCGACGCGCTGGTCTTTGACAAGGTGCAGCAGCATATCCCCGCCAAAATCGAAATCCTGCGCAAAGGGCAGACGGTGATGAAAATGCAGGGAGAAGCTTTTGCCCTCGACCTCGAAAAGATGGTGGGCGAAAACCTCGTGGCGACGCTCTATACGTCTGACAAAGACAGCATCTACCACCCGGCGATGGACATGCTTTATACCGACAGAGACTCCACCGTTATCCTTAAAAAACCCCGCCGGAGCAACTTCCGCAGCATTCCCTATACCAGCTCCTACCACGAGTATTTCCTCTATTTTGAGTCCATTCAATGGGATTTGCGCACAGACAACCTGGAATTTACCGCCTTCATTGACAAGGAAAATAAAACCTCGGCCATCGAGTCTTTTGATTATTTCAAAAAAGACCGTTTCGACAGCTACAAGGGCCTGCTTCAGTTTAACCCCATCGGCGCGATTTACCGATTTGCCGAGACCCATAAAGACCAGCCGATATTTCCGTCGAGTATTCTGGCCGAATATAAGCTGATGGACCAGAAAGTGGCCTTCGAGCGGACCCTGCCGGAACTCGAAGGCAACGGATTTATTTTTTACGATAAAAAGACCCTCCAGATCACGCCGCTGCCCAAGCTGATGAACTACGCCAAAGCGGCCCGCAAGCGCAAAGACTTTGACGCAATCCAGATCGTGTCGCGGGTGGACACGGGCGCGCACGCGGTGATGGACCTCAATACCATGAACATCGAGCTGCGGGGTGTGCCTGTCTTTTCGCTCAGCGACTCGGTGTATCTGCGGGTGCTGCCCCAGGGTGCTAAGGTTTCTGTGCAGAAAAACCGCAACCTTCAGTTTGGAGGCCTGGTGGCTGCCGGAAAAGTCAATTTTTATTCAACCCAGAAAACCCGCCCCAGCTTTACCTTCGACTACGAAAGCTACAGCATCCGCTGCGACTCCATAGATTCGATCCGCTTTGTGCTGGTGCGTAACCCGCCGCCGGGATATGTCCCCACCAACCTCGAAAAAGCCCTCAGCAACACCGTTTTTGAGGGTGTTACGGGCGTCATTCACATAGATGCTCCCAACAACAAAAGCGGCCAGGACTCCAGCTACACCTTTTTCCCGGTATTCGACAGCTATTCCCGCTCCTATCTCTACTGGGAAAAACCGGAGATTGAAGGCGGCATTTATACCAAAGAAAAGCTGTTTTATGCCGTGGACCCCTTCGTGCTCGACAGTCTGGAGGATTTTGATGGCACCAAACTCAATTTCGACGGCGAATTTAACTCCTCCGAGATTTTCCCCACCTTCCGGGACTCGCTTCAGGTGATGGAGGACTTTACCCTGGGCTTCCGCAAGCAATCACCGCCGGAGGGCTACCGGATTTACAACAACAAAGGCCGCTTTTTCAGCGAAGTAATCTTAGATGGCAGCGGTCTGCGCGGCAACGGAAGTATGGAGTACCTCGGCACCGTGGCCAAAAGTGATTCCTTTGTGTTTCACTTCGACTCGGTCATGGCCCAGGTAAACTACTTCAACCTGCAAAGGGGCTATCGCGGCGGGGTCTATTTCCCCCAGGTGGACGCCAACTCTGCCGTGTATAAATGGTACACCAAAAAAGATGCGCTTTCATTAAGCTCTGACTATGAGGCGCTTACGATCTTTGGCGGTCAGGCGAAATTCACAGGTACGCTTTCCATTACGCCCAAAGGGATGATCGGCGATGGCGAGGTGGTCCTCGGAGGTGTGCGCGTGCGGGGAGACAGTATCGTGTTTAACGAAATGGACTTCTCCACCCAAAACAGTGATTTTATCGTTACCGATCCAAGCGACTCGACCAAGGTGCATTTTGTCGCCAACAATGTGAGCATCAAATACGATGTGCGCATGCACACTTCCTCTTTCGAGTCCAAACAGGCGGCGCCCGAACTGGCTACCTTCCCTATTCACAAGTACAGAACCACGATGGTCAAGGGTAGCTTTGCCAGGGCCACCAATGACCTGAAACTGGCCGGTATCAGCACCTATCAGAAAGACAACCTCTTCGTTTCGGTGGACAGCAAGCAGGACAGCCTGAAATTTACCGCCAAAGATTCCTATTATAGCATTGAAAAACAGGAGATTACGGTAAATGGCGTCCCCAATATCCATGTCGCGGATGCGATCATTACGCCTCCGACACAGCAGGTGATTATCCAGAACAATGGCCTGATCAAAACGATCGAAAATGCGGTGGTCGAAGCCCAGCGCGAAACCAAACAGCATAAGATCTACGATGCCAAAATTGATATTTTCTCCCGCCAGGAGTACGAAGGCGCGGGTAAATACAACTACATCGAGGTAAATGGCAAAAAGCAGTTTGTGGAGTTTGCCAACATCAAAGTCAACAGTGAAGGTACGACAGTCGCCTCCGGCCCGATCCCTGAGAGCAACGCATTCTACCTGACGGAGCGGATTTTCTTCCGGGGAAGCTGCGAACTCGATGCTTCGCGCAAGTTTATGGCCTTCGAGGGCGAGGTAAAAATCGAGTCTGAAAACCCGGTCTTCAAAGGCGCATGGTTTACCTTCGTGAAAACCATCGTAAACCCTGACTCGGTCTTTATCCCGATTGCCGACGACCTCACCAACGAGGCCAATGAAATCCTGACGGTGGGCCTGAACTATGTGCCTGAAAACCGTATTTTCTACTCCAACTTCCTCCAGGCCAAAGAAGACGAGGACGACACCGAGGTGCTGAGTGCCTCCGGAGGTCTGACCTTCGACCGCCGCAAGAAGGAGTTCCGGATCGGTACCGAAGCCAAACTCCGCAACCAGGTGCTGAAAGGCTCGACGGTGAGTTTCAACGATGCGGCCAACACGATTACCTCACAGGGTTTCCTGCGCTTCCCCTACAACTTCCCGGAGAAAACGCTGGGCGTAAAAATGGCAGGTGCATGGACAGAAAACCTCCGCCAGCGCACGGTCAGCACCGACATTATTATGGGTGTGGACATGAGCGTGATCCCTGCCGCGCAACTCGCCAAAGTGGCTGAGAACCTCGTGTTCCTCACCGCATCGAGCAAAAACGTCGAATTTCAACAGCGGGGCTTCCTCGAAAGCATCTCCGAGCTGTTAGATGAAAGCGAAAAAGGCGAGCGCGAAACGGGCCGCTTTATCGAAAACCTCGCGACCTCGCTGGTATATACCGACATTAAACTCGCGCAGCAACTGCCCTTTACGCTGCTGATCTCCGGCGTAAACTTCAATTACAGCCGCGACTACAAGGCGCTCTACTCCGATGCGGAGGTGGGCCTGATTGGTCTCGGCGGCACGCCGATCAACAAGGTGGTGAATGCGAAGATCGTGTATGACCTGGGCGCGACCGATGCCGAAGGGGAGCGCGAAGCCGATATTCTCACGATTTTGCTGGAAGTGGATGAGTTTAACTGGCTCTATTTCTCTTTCGAAGATGGTGTGGTGCGTACGCGCTCATCTTATTACGACGAGTACAACTACCCGCTGGAGGAGGAGATCACCAAACGCAAGAGCAACGAAGGCTACCGCTTTGAAGTGGCTACGGAAGAGGAGAAGGCCCGCTTTATGCAGGACTTTATTAAGAAGTATATCAAGTAAGGCTTGAGGGGTTGGAGTTCACGCAGAGCCGCAGAGTTTGGGAGACGCAGAGGGATAAATTCTTCTTTGCGTCTGCCACGGGCATGCCTTTGGCATTTGCCCCTCTGCGCCCTTTGCGTGAAATAAGACCGTTTCGGGTCG
>RDXT01000378.1 GCA_004292985.1 Bacteroidota bacterium | reverse complement strand
GCCACCTTTTTAGGCCACTTCCTTCACAAAGAGGATTGAAACTTCCGCGAGTTGTTCTTTTGTTCCGGCCCTGGCAGTTCTTTTCAGGCCACTTCCTTCACAAAGAGGATTGAAACGGATGATCGCCCACGCCAGTTCAGTACATTTCATGGAATATCACATCGCTACAGCCCCAACTATGCCTGCGGCATACAGAAAGTCCCAAAGTGCCGTAGGCACGAACGATGTTGTAGTTGGGACTTCAGCCCCAGCCCCACAAAAAAACGCCCCAGACATTTCGTTTGGGGCGTCTTGCGCTTTTTGCGCTTCCAGCGGAGAGAGAGGGATTCGAACCCCCGGGAGTTGCCCCCAACGGTTTTCAAGACCGCCGCATTCGACCGCTCTGCCATCTCTCCGGGGTCAAAGATACGGAGCCGCCGCTATTTTGCAAAAAGCATGTCTGTATGAGGCAATTTTTCACAAATTTCTTTGGCCGGACAATTGCAGCATAATTTCGCCGGATTTATCTTTGGCCCACTCCCGTAGATCGGAGGGGTCTTATATTAGGTGTGAACGAATCAAACTATCTCTCGCTATGGCATTCGATCTGGATATGATCAAAAACGTGTATGCGCATCTGCCCGCACGGGTACAGGCTGCCCGCAAGGCGCTGGGCCGTCCGATGACGCTTACAGAAAAAATATTGTATGCTCACCTGCACGAAGAGGGTACCCTCCGTGAATTGAAGCGCGGGAAAGACTATGTGGATTTTGCCCCCGACCGCGTGGCTATGCAGGATGCTACCGCTCAGATGGCTCTGCTCCAGTTTATGACCGCCGGGCGCTCCAAAGTGGCTGTGCCTTCCACCGTTCACTGCGACCACCTCATCCAGGCCAAAATCGGCGCAGAACAGGACCTCGCCACCGCTGTGGATACCAATAAAGAGGTGTACGACTTTCTCGCCTCTGTCTCTAATAAATATGGCATCGGCTTCTGGAAACCCGGAGCCGGTATCATTCACCAGGTAGTGCTCGAAAACTACGCCTTCCCCGGCGGTATGATGATCGGTACCGACTCACATACCCCCAACGCAGGTGGCCTCGGTATGATCGCCATCGGTGTCGGCGGCGCAGATGCCATGGACGTGATGGCCGGTATGCCCTGGGAGCTGAAAATGCCAAAACTCATCGGCGTACACCTCACAGGCACCCTCAACGGCTGGTCTTCGGCCAAAGATGTGATCCTCAAAGTCGCAGGTATCCTCACCGTAAAAGGCGGTACAGGCGCGATTGTCGAATATTTTGGCGAAGGTGCCCGCTCGCTTTCCTGCACCGGAAAAGGCACCATCTGCAACATGGGCGCTGAAATCGGCGCTACCACCTCTACCTTCGGCTATGACGACTCCATGAGCCGCTACCTGCGCTCTACCGGACGCGCCGAGCTTGCCGAACTGGCCGACGGCGTTGCCGCAGACCTCACCGGAGATGATGAGTGTTATGCCAACCCATCTGCCTATTTTGATCAGGTAATCGAAATTAACCTCAGCGAGCTGGAGCCGCATATCAACGGCCCCTTTACCCCGGACCTCGCATGGCCTCTGTCTAAGTTTGCGGATGCCGTTCGCGACAATGGCAATCCCCAGCAACTGGAAGTGGGTCTGATCGGCTCCTGCACCAACTCTTCCTACGAAGACCTCGACCGCGCAGCTTCGCTGGCCAAGCAGGCCGTGGACAAAAAACTCAAGGCCCGCGCCGAGTTTACCATCACACCCGGCTCCGAGCAGGTGCGTTATACCGTAGAGCGCGACGGCATTCTGGATGCGTTTGAGCAAATCGGCGGGGTAGTGCTGGCCAATGCCTGCGGACCTTGTATCGGACAGTGGGCACGCCACATAGACGATCCCGAGCGCAAAAACTCGATCATTACTTCTTTTAACCGCAACTTCGCCAAACGGAACGACGGTTATACTAATACCCACGCCTTTGTGGCCTCTCCTGAGATCGTAACGGCCCTGGCCATTGCCGGAGACCTGACCTTTAACCCCCTCACCGACTATCTGGTGAATGAAGAAGGCGTACAGGTAAAACTCGATCCGCCTACCGGAGACGAACTGCCCGCACGCGGCTTTGATGTCGAAGATGCAGGCTTCCAGGCGCCCGTAGCCGATGGCAGCACCGTATCCGTGAGCGTGTCTCCCGACTCTACCCGCCTGCAACTGCTCGATCCCTTTACTCCCTGGGATGGCAAGGACCTCACGGGTATGCCCCTGCTGATCAAGGCATTTGGCAAATGTACCACAGACCACATTTCGATGGCAGGTCCCTGGCTGCGCTACCGCGGTCACCTCGACAATATCTCCAACAACCTGATGCTGGGTGCAATCAATGCCTTCACCAAGGTAGCCAACACCAAAAACCAGCTCACAGGCGAGTATGCTGAAAATCCCAAAGTAGCCCGCGCTTATAAAAATGCAGGAATCCGCTCCGTGATCTTCGGCGACGAAAACTACGGCGAAGGTTCCTCCCGCGAACACGCTGCGATGGAGCCGCGCCACATGGGCGTAGCTGCGGTAATCGTGAAGTCTTTTGCCCGTATCCACGAGACCAACCTCAAAAAGCAGGGCATGCTCGCGCTGACCTTCGCCAATCCCGCCGACTACGACAAAATTCAGGAAGACGACCGCGTGGACATCCACATCACAGACTTCCACCCCGGCAAGCCTGTGCGCCTCACCCTGAACCACGCCGACGGCTCCAAAGACGAGATTCTGTGCAGCCACAGCTACAGCGACTCCCAGATCGAATGGTTTAAGGCAGGCTCTGCCCTCAACCTGATCCGCAAGCAGCTCGGCGCATAAGGATAAGATCTATAACAGAGTGGGCAGGAAGCGGTATGGCTTTCTGCCCATTTTTTATGTTATCCCTGTACCCTTTTTAGCGGCGCTTCGACAGGCTCAGCGACCGCAATTCTGTTCCCTGAAACCTGTTCCCTGAAAACTGTTCCCTGTTCCCTCGCATGCCCTCCGGGCAACGAGGGAGAAGAAAAAATAAGAGCGGTCTGTTTTCTACAAAGATACTGCCCCGCTGGGGCAGGCGCTTCGCGGTAGGCTGTGCGGCTTATGTGATAAGC
>RDXT01000848.1 GCA_004292985.1 Bacteroidota bacterium | reverse complement strand
AGCACATTACGAGCAAAGCACAAGCAGCATATACTTCGTCCCGCCCGCCCCGCTCTCCAGCTCAAGCGTGCCTCCGATCTCAGCGGCGCGGCTGTACAGATTATGTAATCCATTCCCCGGGTAGGCACCTTGCGGGTCAAAACCCTGGCCATTGTCCGAAATTTCCATCCGGAGGCTACCCTGGATAAGCTGAAGAGAAATGCGGGCGCTGCTGGCACGGGAATGCTTCACGATATTATTTACCGCCTCTTTAAAGATAAAAAAGAGCTGGTTTCTGTGGTCTATATTCAGCGTAATCTGCTCAATGTCAGGCGAAATCTCCATCTGATAGGCGATCCCGGAAGCGCCCAGCAGCGAAGCCGCCACATCCTCCATACGCCGGACCAGGGCGGGCATATTGTCGTTGCGGGGATGAATGGCCCAGACCGTATCGCTCATGTGGGCCATCATTTCGGCGGCCTGCCGGGCGATTTTACCGATGGCATCTGCTGAAGCGCCGGGCTGGTTGATCTGCCGGAGCGCTACTTCGCTGTAAATAGAAATGCTGCTCAGGGTGGCACCAATATCGTCGTGAAGGTCACGGGCAATGCGGTTGCGGATGTCCTGGAGTTTTTGGGCAAGAATCTGATTTTGTTTCAACCCTTCAATCAACTGCTCCTGGGCCATCCGTTTTTCGACCTCCTCCAAACGCAGTTTATAGGCAATGGCCGTGGAGAAGAAAAACATTTCCAGCAGAGCACCCAGCACGGTAACATTATACCCGGTATCCCACAAAGAAACTCCCGCCAACGTAACAAGCATACTGTTCAGCAAATTGGCAAAGGCACACAGAGTAAATACCCCGGAGCCAATCAGAACCAGATTAACCAGCAACGAGCGAACGCGCAGCATATCTCTGAGCAGCAGAACAACCCAGATAAACAGCAGCAAAGAAAACCCTATGTACAGGATTCGCTGCAAAGACGTAAAAAACATCAGTACCAACTGGATCAGCAGATAGGCCAGAATCATCCACTCGATCCAGGCAATGCGCCGGGCGGTGTGGGGAGCCCTTTCCCGGATGGACAGAAAGTCGCGGATAAATCGAAAATAGAAGTAGTATGCCGCAAAATAGAGAATCCTCAGTAACTCCAGGCGGAATATGCTCATCCAACCCGGTATCGGATGAAAAAAATATTCGCCATAGTTCAACTGTAAAATGACACAGAAGATAAGGATATATAAACCATAATACAGGTAGTAGCCTTTGCGGCCCAGCACTCCGAAAATAAGGGTAAACAACACCTGAAACAACATAATACCCATCGAAGCTGCATAGACCCGGTACTCGTCCCGGCGGCTGAAAAACGTATAGTAAACCTCTTCATAAATGCTCCTTTTGTCAAAAAGAGTCAGCAGAAACGGTGGCGGATTCGCTCCGGTATGGTTTAAAATCTCAAACCGGATTTCGCAAAAAGATCCGGGGGGTATCACAAAACTAAAGGAAAAACGCTCCTCTAAGGGCTGACCGGCGGGCTGGGGCTCTGAATACCCTCCGCGATACTGTACAGACTGCCCGTCTGCCCCCGTTACTGTGAGCAGCAGGCGGGGGTACCATATCGGATCGGCAAAAATACGGATACTGTCGCTGCCCGTGTTTTCAAGGCTGGCAGAAAGCGAGGCTTCCCTTGCCGTTATCTGATGCTCAGGTGCAGAACAGACCCGTATGCCCTTGTCCGTCAGACCGTAGTGCATACGCAGCATACCCCATGTGCTGAAAGGCTCTGCCGAAAGAATCCCCGAACCCAGCAGGAGACCTGTAAGGCAGACATGTACGACTCCCCGCCATTTGGCTGCCATGTGCGCATCAGGGTACATAGACCTTCTTCAAACGCTCTACTATTTCAAACGCAGCCGGACATATTTCCGTATTTTTAAGGGTCAGATTCAATATCTGGTAAAAGCGCTTGCGGTTGGTGTGCGGGTATTCGCGGCAGGCACGGGGACGGTCTTCGTAAATGGAACACATGTTATCCGGCCCCAGAAAAGCACAGGGCGCAGAATTGAGTACATAATCGCCCTCCTCATCCTGATGCAGGTAGCGGCTGGTAAACTCCGAGGGCTTCATGCGCAGGCTCCGCGAAATGCGCGCAATGTCATTGTCTATAAATACCGGGCTGGTCGTCTTGCAGCAATTGGCGCAAAGCAGGCAGTCGGTCTCCGCAAACACTTCATCATGAAGCTCCTCCACGGTCTCGTCCAGGTCGGAAGGGGTGCGCCGCTTCAGGCGGTCAAACAGGCGCTTGTTCTCCGCTTTTTTCTCGCCGGCCCTTTTCGACGGGTTGCTGTGGTCCATACAAAAAAATACCTTTACCGGATACAATCCTCCGGCAAAGGTACTAAGCGCTCAGAATGCGTCCAACTTCCGCTCAAAGCAGGTTGTTTGCGACCAGCCAGGCAGCTACTCTCTTGATTGTGAAATAATTACGGTCGGTAGCTGCAATCTGGGTTGTTTTCTCTCCCGCCAGCGGAGCTGTGAGCGTAGCGCCCGTGGCATAGTTTTTTACCTCCATCGAAGTGGCCGCGTTGCCTCCGGAAAAACGCACGGTCGCAGCGAGGGTACCATTGGGCAAAAAGAAATTATACACATCCAGACCGCCCTGGTTGCCCAGATCCGTAAAGGTAGAGATCAGCACGCCCGCCTGGGTCAGTTTGCCCGCTTCCTTCAGCTCGATGGGAAACTGACGGTTGCGCGCAGCCTGGGTATAATCAGCCCTGTAAACGGGTGTTTTGCCTTTTTTATCCACCAGCGCCTGTACGGCCTTCAGGCTCAGAGAGTCTTTCACCACCAGACCGAAGTTTCCGATCAGGTTCGCAATGGATTTTTCAGCACCCAGTTTGCTCACCGGCAGATAGGCAGGGGCAGTACGACCTTCAAAACGGAATTCATAATAAAACACCGTGTTGTTATTCGGGTCTTCGGGAATCCGGTCCGAATACACAGCCGTAAACAGGAGTTTGCCAGCCATGTTTGTTGCCTTGTAGTCTCTCACGAGGGGCAGGGCGCTTTTCTCACTGCTGATTTTCGCAACCGGCAGTTTGTCCACCGTAACCAGGCCGTCTTTGTACTCCACCTTTTGGGCAGGGAGCAAACAGGGCAAAAACAACACACAGCAAAGGGCGATTACATTTCTCATATACAAAGATAAAGGGGTTACTTATTCCAGCACCCGCACCATCTCGCCCCGGTATCCCTCATTCAGACCGTCGAGATACGACTCGCTGTTCCGGTTGCGGATACCCATATCTGCTTTGTTGTTAATCAAGGTCTTAATGACTTTCACCTGGTTATTGAAGGCGGCAAAATGAAGGGCAGTATTGCCATCGGCATTGGCGGCGTTGATGTCTGCCCCCCGGCGAATGAGCATCTGGGCCATTTCGCCCTGGCCATACCAGGCAGCGAGGTGCAGGGGCTGCATATCTTTCTCCATGCAGGCGAGAATATCGGCATACTGGTCCAGCAGAGCTTCGGCAGCGGCGACAGAGCCTACGCTGGCAGCCTTGTGCAGGGGCGTTTGTCCGCGGTTGTTGCGGGCCTCCACCTCAGCGCCGTTTTCGGCCAGCAGGCTCACCATGTCGGCATTGTCCTGCTCGGCGGCCACATGCAGCGGCGCGGCATAGATATAGTTGCGGGCATTTACATCTGCTTCACCCACGATCAGCAGTTCAGCCAACTGGCGGTTGCCGAGGCGGGCAGCCAGATGAAGGGCCGTATCGCCTTCGCGGTTTTTGCTGTCAGGATTTGCCTCCTGGTTTAGCAGATCGGCCAGGGCCTCAGCATCTCCGCTCAGCACAGCTACATGCAGGGGATAGTTGCCGTCGGCATCGGGGGTATCTTTGGCAAAACGCTCGCGGCGGGTTTTGCGGTGACCATTGAGGGGCTGCTGGTGAAGGACAGGAGCTTCGCGCTCAGCGACAGCCACAGGTGCGGCAGCGGCCTCGACACGTACCGGCTCCGGCTCGTGGATAAAATGAATCACCGGCATCGCAGAAACAAGTTCCGGCTCGGGTTCCGGCTGGCTCACAGGCGCTTCATATACAGGCTCAGCCTCAATCGGCTCATATACAGGAACTTGTACGATCTCCTCTTCATGTTCATGCTCCGCAAACTCCGGATGTTCGATCACCCGCAGCGCAGACTCTTCATAGAATGCCACAATCCGGCCAAACCACTCAGCAGGAGATGATTTAACGGTCGCATCTTCTCCCATCACCATCCAGGCAGCGCCTTCAGCCATCACTCCGCGAAACTGCGCAGGACCTCCGGGAAGTTCACGCAGGCGGCCACAGAGCACAGCCAGGCGCGTTTCGCTGATTCCCTGGCTGCTCACTTCAACCGCACCCAGAAAAGCGGAGGGCTGCACCACCACAAAGTCACCTTCCTGATAGGGCAGCGGCATCCGGTTGTCGTAGAGCAACACTTCAAACAGAGAAGTGCCGGGGTCGCCCGACACATATCCGCGCGCTACGCCCATGTGCGAGGGCAGCAGGCGGCGCAGCACCTGACGCAAGGCAGAGGCTGCACATATATTTCCTTCGGTGGACAGACTGGTCAGGGACTCCAGACGCCGTTTGAGCATTTCGTATTCTTCAGCCAGGGTTTGGAAATAATGGCTCGTGAACATGACGGTAATCGATTTATGAAGGTGTGAAGGGCATTTCTTTCATTTTAAAAGTAGGCAAAGATCGTAGCGGATTCAGGCAGGAAGGAGGTAACGGGCATTTTGAGAGGGCGGATGGCTCAAATGGGGAATCGAACCGCAAAGGGCTTTCGTGAAACATAAAGGGTTTTTTTGCGTTTAAAATAATGTTTAAACATCAAATAAATGACAAGCTCTCTCAAACCTCTGCTTCAGGTATTCCGGGGCCAGCCCGCACAGGTAGGTGACGGTTTTATGATCCGCCGTGCGTTACCCAATCAGGGCCTCGGCCAGTTGGGTCCCTTTCTGGTATTAGACTATGCGGGTCCGACCTATTTTGCACCATCGGGCAAAGCGCGGGGCGTGGATCAGCATCCGCACAGGGGCTTTGAAACGGTTTCGATCGTATATCAGGGCGAGTTGGAGCACCGCGATTCGCAGGGCAACAAAGGCAGCCTCGGCCCCGGCGATGTGCAGTGGATGACCGCCGCTTCGGGCGTAGTGCACGAAGAAAAACACAGCCAGGCATTTACCCAAAGCGGAGGTACCCTGGAGATGATTCAGCTTTGGGTAAATCTGCCTGCAGTTCATAAGATGTCAGCGCCTGGCTATCAGGAGATTACGGATGCTCAGATCCCGGCGCTTGCTGTTGCAGAAGGCAGGGGCTCCCTCCGCCTGATCGCGGGGGAGTATGAAGGGCAAAAAGGGCCTGCACGTACCTTTACCCCGATTTCTTTGTTTGATCTGAAACTCGATGCAGGCGCTACCTTCAGGCTGCGGCTTCCCGCCACGTATCATACAGGTTTGTTTGTATTGCATGGAGAGGCTGTATTTCAGCGTGATACGGTGGTTACAGATGCACAGCTTGCCGTTTTTGATACGGAGGGCGCGGAGGTACTGATCGAGGCACAGACAGATACGCGCATCCTGGTGCTGGGCGGCGAGCCGATCGCGGAGCCGGTGATGTCGTATGGTCCTTTTGTGATGAATACGCAGGAGGAAATCCGGCAGGCCTATGCGGATTACCGGAGTGGGAAGATGGGGCGGTTGTAGGGGGCACGGCGTTTTACAGCGTTTTGCGGGATTTCGGCTCTTCAGCGGGGGAATGGCGCGTAATCCCGCCGGAATGCACTGCCTGCCCTTCGGGCAACATGGCAACAAAAAATAAAAACGGGAATTCCATGCTACAAAGATAACGGTCCGCTGGACCGGGCTTCGCCTGGGAGGTTGATGCTTCGCTCTAAAGCCCCCGCCGGACTACCCACATCCCACGCACAAAAGCCGAAGTCCGGCAAAACGCGTATATAACAGCCTCGCAGCGTTTCCAAAACCTGCGAGGCTTACCAAAAACCACCGCCGTTATGCACCTGCCCTTCGGGCAACATGGCAACAAAAAATAAAAACGGGCATTCCATGCTACAAAGATAACGGTCCGCTGGACCGGGCTTCGCCTGGGATGTGTGCTGCTTGCTGGTGAGGGTCTCCGACCCGAATCTCCGCTTATGTCTTCCGGCACTGCCAGATCATCTCCTGTGCCCAGCGCAGTTCATCTGATGCCTCGCCGCTGAGGAGCAGGATATCGCGATAGGCTTCGAAGGCGGTCCGGGCCTCGTCGGGTCGGCCGAGGCGCAGGAGCAAAATGCCCCTTTCTGCCGGAATTTCTGCCATATTGTGTGCAGCAATGGATTCGGCGCGGGCGAGGTAGGAAAGGGCTGTCAGATTTGCGGCTTCGCTGTCGTACATCCGGCGGTAAATTTTGGCCTTCAGCAGCCAGACTTCATCCGACGCTGCCTCCGCCTTGATCAGACGGTCAATCTGCAACAAAGACTGGTCGAAATTCTGGGCGTAAAAGTGCTGGTAGGCCGTATATAAAACAGCCCCCCGGATCTTGCGGGTAAATGCGTCTCCGGAGAGAAATGAGGCGCTGTCCGCTTCCGTTTTCATCCACTGCCGGGCAATTTTCTCAGCAGCCATTTTCTGCTCGTTGGTAACGGCGTGCACCGATTCGGGAGAAGAAAAGCTGTTTACGTTCAGCATCGGATAATCCATTTCGACAAGCGCCACCCCTGCTGCCAGCGCCTTGTACAGCTCCGCTTCATGGGTAAATGCCGACACCCACTGCGCACCCGCATATAATATGCCGCTATACCGGGTATTCAGTTTCACTGTGGCATCTTTGTGCACCCAGACACTCAGATGCGCCTCACAGGTGGGCTGGTTTTTGACGAGCTGCGCCGGGTGAATGCGAAGCAGGCAGCGCTGAAGGTAGTCTTCGAGCTCCAGGTCGTGCAATAAGCGCCCCTCGCTTTCGAGTTCGTTTAATTCTGAATCACTCCAGGCTTTTATCTGCTGGCGAACGTTCAGTTCCGGGCCCTTTTCAGCGTAGCGGCTGCTGCCGTATTGAAACCAGGCACTCTCCCACAGGCTCATATTGTTTTCGAGCAGCTTCAGGCTGGTGCCTGGCACCATCCGGGCCTCTCCTTTGATGGAATAAGATGTAAATCCGGTTCCGGAATCTCTGTTGCGGCCTGTAACGGTGACTGTATCTCCTTTTTGAAGTTCGCCCACGCGTACCAGCATCACCCCTTTACAAGTTACCTGCGCCCGGAGACCTGCGAAAGCCAGCAGGCAACACATGGCTAAGAATATCCTTTTTTTCATACCTGTCCTGATCTTTGAATGAAAATTGGCAAAGGCTTACGGCATCCTGAAACAGAACTGAACAAGCGTGTCGGAGGGATTTGCAAGCGTGTTTGGGCAGATGAAATATGAGTCTGTTTTCATAAAGTCAATAAAAAAAACCATATTTGCAGAGTGAATAACGGATTAAATATGTGCAGGTACAGCTTCGCATACAGCTTTTCACTGCTCCTGCGACTGCGTCGCTCCGACGCATCCTAAGTTGCCTTATCCCCCCATTTTTCTTCCCTTCTCTTCTGAAATTAATTTATTCCCGGCTATGAGCAATCGTGTTTATGTTTTCGACACAACCCTCCGCGATGGAGAGCAGGTGCCTGGTTGTCAGTTAGATACGCATGAAAAGATAGAGATCGCCCGCGAACTGGAACTGCTGGGAGTAGATATCATCGAGGCAGGCTTCCCTGTTTCCAGCCCCGGAGATTTTCAGTCGGTGGTAGCCGTTTCAAAAGCGGTAACGGAGCCGACGATCTGCGCACTGAGCCGCGCTGTTGAAAAAGACATCGAAGTGGCTGCCGAAGCCCTGCAATATGCCCGCCGCGGACGGATCCACACAGGGATCGGCGTTTCGGACCTGCACGTATATAACAAGCTGAAATCCAGCCCCGAAGCCATTCTGGAGCAGGCTGTCCGCGCCACCCGCTTTGCCCGCCGTTTTACCGACGATATCGAGTTTTACTGCGAAGATGCAGGCCGCGCACGTCCGGAATTTCTGGCCAAAATGGTCGAATCGGTGATTGCCGCAGGCGCTACAGTCGTCAATATCCCCGACACCACGGGCTATTGCCTGCCCAGCCAGTACGGCGAAAAAATCGCCTACCTGATGAACAACGTTCCCAATATAGATAAGGCGATTCTCGCTGTGCACTGCCACAACGATCTTGGCATGGCTACCGCCAATGCCATCGCAGGTCTGGCCGCAGGCGCCCGCCAGATGGAAGTAACCATCAACGGCATCGGCGAACGCGCCGGCAATACCTCGCTCGAAGAGGCCGCAATGGTGCTCAAAAGCCATTATGAGAACCTGGGCCTGGTTACCAACCTCAACCTCAAGCATATTTACCCGGTTTCGCGCCTGGTTTCCCGCCTGATGCGCATGCCTGTGCAGGCTAACAAAGCCATCGTCGGTCGTAATGCCTTCGCACACTCCTCGGGCATCCACCAGGATGGCATGATTAAAAACCGCGAGAACTACGAGATCATTGATCCGCAGGATGTAGGGATTCCGGAGTCCACGATCGTACTCACGGCCCGCTCCGGCAAAGCGGCTCTCAACTACCGCCTCGACAAGCTGGGCGTGATGCTGAGCAAGGAAGAGCTGGCCCAGGTCTATGAAAATTTCCTCGCCATGGCCGACTCCCGCAAGCAGATCAATGACAGCGACCTGCTCGAACTTGTGGGCCGCGAGCGCACCTGGCACAAGGCAGAAATTACCCTGCTCGAAGTGGACTGCGGCAAAGAAAAGCCTGCCCGCGCGCGCGTGGAGATTTCCTACCAGGGACGCACCCTCTACAACGAAGCTGAAGGCAACGGCCCTGTAGATGCGACCATCCGCGCGATTGACGGCATTATGCAGCTCGACGTGCGCCTCGACGAGTACCTCGTGCAGGCCATTACCGGCGGCGGCGACGATGTGGCGCGGGTGCATATTACTCTTGCCAAAGAAGGGAATTTCTACTACGGATTCTCTGCGGACAGCGATACGGTGTATGCGACTGCGCTGGCGTATATGGATGCGCTGAGTAAGGTGTGATGGGTTTTTCGTAGCGGTGACTTTAGTCGCTGTCCTGCTTGTGAGGGGCCTCCGACCTGAGCAAGTGATATGAAGCGGACAGGATTAACAGGATGGATTGTGTTTTTCGGATGAGCACCGAAACGAGCCATCCCTGTGCCTTGTTCCTGTTTGGGGGCTGAAAGCGCACGCGGAGGGTATAGGTTTTACGCAGAGGCGGAGAGGTGCAGAGACGCAGATCAGCCTTTTATTCTTTCATATCCAGTAAAGACTGGCTTCATTCACTGTCCTCCGTTTTTTTGCCTGAAAAAATCGCATAAATCGCCATCGCGTGGCCATGCCCCAGATCGAAATCCTCTTTGAGCCACTTCACGATTTCACCCGCTTTCATTCCGGGGCCCAGCAGGCCTTTTTCTTCGGCAAGGGCCTTAAAGTCGGCAGGTGTTTTTCCGGTTTTGGCTTTGATGTTGTCGAGATAGGCTTTGAATGACATGGGAGGAGGGATAAATAGGGTGCGGATTTCTGAGGTAAAGGTAATTAAGACAGGCGGTAAAACACAAACTGCCTGTAAGGGGTCTCCGACCTGAGCAAGTCGTATGAAGCAGACAGGATGTACAGGATGAACAGGATGGATTGTGTTTTTCGGATGAGTACCGAAACGAGCCACCTCTGTTCCCTGTTCCTTGTTTTGCCGGGGTTCGACAAGCTCACCCACCGGCTATTCTGTTCCCTGTTCCCTGTCAACTGTTCCCTGTTTTACTCCTCTTTTACCACTTTGTACACAGACCGCTTATCTCCGGCTTTTACCTCCAGCAAATATAGTCCGGGGCTGAGAGGTTTGAGCGAAAGGACATTTCCCGAAATATCAGTACTCACCTTACGTCCGTGAAGATCAAGTAGTTGCAGCGTAGCGCCGGGAGCCAGACCTTCGACAAACAGTTGCTCTGAAGCCGGATTGGGAAAAAGGCGGATGCCAGACAAAGGCTCCGGCTCGACAGGCGTGGCAGAATTGTAAAGCGCCATGATATAGGTCCACAGGTCGCTGTCGAACCCAGAAAGTGCCAGTACAGCATTGTCAGCGGCGTCTCCCTGGCGCACGATCACCAGATCGAGGCTGGGAACCACATAAATTTTCTGGTCATTTTTACCTAATGCGGCATACATATCGTCGGGAGCGGGAGGAATAATTTCACCCGGAAAATTCAACTGGAGACCGGGCTGTTTAAAAAAGGAGCTTCCGTTGAGCCACCAGAGGTAGCCGTAAGCCGGATTCAGGCTCTGCGAAGGGTGCACCATGTCGTCGAAATAGGCTGCATCCCGCATGAGGGTATCTGTACCCCAGATGCCTTTGCTCAGGGCCAGCAGACCAAAACGGGCCATGTCGCGGGCGCGTCCGTAGCGAACGTGGTCGAGCCAGAAGCCTCCCATCCCGATGCGGCTCCCTACGCGGTTGGTGGTATAGGCATTGAGGCTTTCACCCGAAGCCATTTCCAGCACCGGATGCAACAAATGATAAGGAGCATTGTAATAGGCCCATCGGGTACCTGCATCGGCGAGGTAGGTAAGGCAGGTATCACTCAGGCAATTGTCGTCTGGCACCAGTTCATTGAGGCCGCTGGTCATGGTAAGCTGATGCCAGAGGGTGATCAGGCGCTCTTTTTCAGCGGGAGCGGAGGTCCAGCCTGTTCCGAGGTATTTGGAGGTCGTATCCTGAATGTCGAGCAGACCGTCTTCCTGGGCAGCACCCACCAGAAAAGCGGTAAGGCTCTTGCCTGCGCTGGCCCAGTACCAGAGGGATTCGCGGGTGTGGGTGCCGTAATACTGCTCGATGACCATTTTGCCTTTGTGCAGCACCAGCAGCGCTTTGGTGTTTCTGCGCCCCGCGAAATCTATGAGTGAATCCACCCGGGCCTGTCCCCAGCCGAGGGTATGGGGGGCGAGGGTTTCCCAGGCGCTTCCGCTCAGGGGTGGGTAGTAATAGTTGTTTTGCGCGAAGCTGGTAAGGGCGGTGAAAAGCAGCAGGGAGAGGAAAGCAGATTTCATCGGATTTCGTTTGGAGCTTAGACGAAGATGGGGGCTTCAGGTTTAATGGGCACTGCCAGTGAGTGGG
>RDXT01000377.1 GCA_004292985.1 Bacteroidota bacterium | reverse complement strand
ATCCCGAAGTCCGGCGGAGCGTCGCCGGAAATGCTTTTCCACACCAAAATGACCCCTCCCGGAAAAAACTTGCTCCTGAATTAAAAAAGCTGCGTATATTTGTCCACTAAATCAGTAGAGTATATAGAACTTATTACTCTAATATACTACTTACTCGTGCAACGACCCTATTCACCTAACCTTCTATTCCAATGAAGAGAATCTTACCAGTCATCATTTCCCTCCTGCTGCTGAGCCAGGCCGTGTTTTCACAGAAGACACTCACGGGTGTGATCACGGATGTCGAGGATGCCCCCTTAGAGGGTGCGACCATTGCTGTCGCAGGTTCTACCGGGTTCGCGATCTCGGATACAGCAGGCCGATTTAGCATAGAGCTGCGCAAATTGCCTCCTGTCTCTCTCAGAATCAGCCTGCTGGGCTACAATACCCAGGATATTGAAGTAAATGAACTGAGCGCTGAGCCGCTGAAAATCATCCTGGTCAGCACAGAGGAACTACAGGAAGAAGTGCTGATCACCGCCCGCCGCCGCAGTGAGCCGCTGCAACAGGTACCGATCCCGATCTCGGTCGTGAGTGGTGCGCAGGCCAATGATGCGGGCGCTTTTAATGTGAACCGCCTGAAAGAGCTGGTGCCTTCGGTCCAGTTTTATACGTCCAATCCACGCAATACAACCCTCAATATCAGGGGCTTAGGCTCTACTTTTGGTCTGACCAATGATGGTATTGACCCAGGGGTAGGCTTTTATGTGGATGGCGTATATTTTGCTCGTCCGGCTGCCGGAACGCTGGATTTTATTGATGTGGAGCGGATTGAAGTGCTGCGCGGCCCCCAGGGAACCCTGTTTGGTAAAAACACCACTGCCGGCGCGTTTAACATCATTACCCGGAAACCGAAGTTTACTACCGGGGCAGATGTGGAACTGAGCTATGGAAACTATGGCTATATCCAGGCCAAAAGTTCTGTTACGGGCCCGCTGACCAAAAAGATTGCCGGACGCCTTTCTTTTTCAGGTACCCAGCGCGAAGGCACGATTTATAATGTGGCCAAACAGGAGTATGTGAATGAGCTGAACAACCTCGGTGTCCGGGGCCAGTTGCTTTATACGCCGAGCAAAAAGGTGGACATTACCCTGGCAGGCGACATTTCACGCCAGCGCCCTAACGGATATGCCCAGGTATATGCTGGTGTGGCCCCTACCCTGCGCGCGCCTTACCGCCAGTTTAACCAGATCATTGCCGACCTCAATTATACCCTGCCCAGCACCAATCCTTTTGACCGGATCGTTGATCATGACACGCCCTGGCGCTCGGATCAGGAAATGGGCGGCGCTTCCCTCAACATAGATGCCGAACTGGGACCGGGCGTACTGACCCTTACCTCTGCATGGCGCTATTGGATCTGGGGCCCTTCCAATGACCGGGATTTCACAGGTCTGGAAGGTCTGAGACTCTCGCAGGCACCCTCCCGTCACCAGCAGTGGTCGCAAGAAATCCGCTACGCAGGCACGTTCAACCGCCGTTTCAGCGGCGTTATCGGCCTCTACGCGATTGGCCAGTCCCTGAAAGCGGACAGCGCGCATACCGAAGAAGCCGGAGCCAACCAGTGGCGTTTTTCCCAAAGCTCGACCAGCGCCCTGTGGAAAACACCGGGTCTGCTCGAAGGCTACGGCCTGAAGACCTATCCGGAACTCAATACCTTCAGCGGCGCTGTATTTGGTCAGCTTGACTGGGCCATCACTCCTAAACTGCACCTGCTGCCGGGCATCCGGGCCAATTATGACCAGAAAAAAGTGGACTTCCGCCGGGTGCCGTATGGCGGTCTTCAAACCACAGACGCAGCCCTGATCGCGCTCAAAAACTCGGTGTACAGCGCACAGGCTTTCCAGGCTGATGTGGACGACACCAACCTCTCCGGACAGGTAACGCTGAACTTCCAGCCTACTACCTCTATCAATACTTTCGCAACGTTTGCGACCAGCTTCAAGCCGGTGGGCCTGAACCTCGGCGGTCTGCCTACGGCCAATGGCGAGGTGCTGATCGAGCTTGCAGTCATCAAACCGGAGCGCGTGCTCCACTACGAAATCGGTGTCAAAACCTCACCCTCCCGCAACTCTATCGTTAACCTGACGCTGTTTAACACCGAAATCCGCGACTTCCAGACCCTGGTGCAGGCGGCAGACCTTGCCATCAACCGTGGATATCTCGCCAATGCAGAGCAGGTACGGGTGCGCGGCGCTGAACTCGATGCCAGTCTGAAAGTGCGTAAGTTCCTGAGCCTTACCGGAGCCTTGACCTATACAGATGGTAAATACGTATCCTTTACCAATGCTCCTCCGCCCCTCGAAGAAACCGGAGGCCCTACCTTTAAGGATATTTCGGGTGGCGCACTGCCCGGTATTTCCAAATGGTCAGCCTCCCTCACCGCCGAACTGGCTGCCAAAGGCCGTCTGATCGGCCAGCAAGGGCAGTTTTTCCTGGCAGCAGATGGATTTTACCGCTCAGGTTTCTCTTCAAGCCCATCTCCCTCGCAGTATCTGAATGTGGAGGCATATACCCTCCTCAGCGGCAGGGCTGGATTCCGCGCCACAGACGGTATCTCGATCTTCCTCTGGGGCCGTAACATCCTCAATGCCAATTACTTCGAGCAGCTGCTTCCCGGAGCAGGAAATGCGGGCCACTATGCCGGTGTGCTCGGAGACCCCAGAACCTACGGCATTACCCTGAGAGCCTCTCTCTGAGAAAACACCTGACCCCGCTGCGTATTGACCCGGAAGGAGGGGAACGTGAATTTTTCTGTAAACAAGGCAGGAAAATCCGTTGTTTTGGGACAGAAACTCCACCCCAATGAAGCCTGGAACCCGAACCCTCCTACTCACATTAACCCTGGTACTGTTACTGGCTGCCGCCTGGCTGGGAGTCCGCTTCTGGACCCGCCCGCCCGATGCGCAGCGCTGGATGGACCAGGCATTCCGGCAGATGGCGGCGGCAGACCCGGAGTGGGTCGCGCGCGCCAGACCTGCCTTTTCAGAGGAAATCAAGGGCTACCGCAACGAACTTAGCGACATCAGCGGGGAGGGACAAGGGCAAAGAGAGCAGCTTTACGCGACACTTTATGC
>RDXT01000376.1 GCA_004292985.1 Bacteroidota bacterium | reverse complement strand
CGATAGACATAGCGTACCTCCAGCACCAGCGAAGGGATGCCCGCCTGGGTAAATGCCTCTGTGTCTATCTCAAATTCGAGGGTCCTTTTCTCAAAGGCATTGTTGGTTTCGGGCGTGGTAATGTCGAGCAGATCTGACCACGAAGCCTGTATCACCCAGTTTTGCGAAGTCTTATTCCCCTCTATATCAACCTCTTCCACGCGGTACTGGAGAGGCTGCGTCATTTTCACCGCATAGGGAAAACGGATCGAACGCGAGTAGAGGTCAGGCGTTGCCTTGCTGAAGTCCACCCGCACCGACACGGGTTGCCCGCTGACGCCCGTAGCCCGGATTTCCATGGATTTGCGAAACAGATCAGGGCGTAGATCATCGGAAAAGTCATAACATTTCACCTCCAGCGCTGCATAGGCAGGTGGCGCATCTTCGTTGATGTCAATTTTGCGCAGCAGCTCAGGCCATTTCACCGGGTCAATCAGGATGCTCAGGGCATTACTTTTTACGGCATAGACCTGCACCGCTGTGTCGAGTTGGGGTGTTTCGGGTAAGAGGTTCCCGGGGAGCGGCTTGGTACCGCTGATCATAATTTCGCCCTGATTTCCGACCAGCGCATCGGCATAAAAGGCATAATTCAGGCTAAGGGCCAGTTGCCCTTTTTCGATTTGCTCCCACAAAATCTGGGCTTCGTGTGCATCGAGTTTGAGGGAAAAGGTGCGCTGGGTCCAATAGGCGCTCCGGTTGCTTTCAGATGTAGCTGAAACGGCCTCGAAAGCGCCTCCCGAACCGATCCGCTCATAGCGCACCTCGCTGTCTTTGCCGATGGGCGTTACCAGCGAGGACTCGATCCGGCGGATGGGCATAGGCCGCAGGGTAATATTGGCACCCGGCGCCAGCGCCTGACGAATGGAAGTAGCCTGTGCAACTGTCATGGCTTCCATGACTACGGTCAGTTGTACCAGGTTGCGAAAATGCTTGTCGCCTGCATCGCCATAGGAAGAGGAACCCGTATAGCGCATCTGGAGGAGCTGAAACTCAGGCTTACCTTCTGGCGAAAGGGCCAGTTTCAGGTCGCCAGGGGCAAAATAAAAGACGTTTTTGTCCTTAAAGTCGCGGTAAATCAGGAATCCCGACAGGATCTGCCGCGAACTCAGCACCGGCTGTGCTTTCAGCGCAGGACAAAGCAGCAGTATCATCAGACAGGCGGCGGAAAATCGTTTCATCGGGATCTTACTTGAGGTTTTTAAACTCAGGGATCATCTCCTGAATCTGCTTTTTGCCAATAATCACTTCGAGGCTGTTGCTGCGCTGCCACACCGGAGAGGCGTATTTGGTGCCGTCGCTTTTGTACAATTCGATCATGTACTCGAAGTCAACTGCCTCACCCTCAGACACAAACAGCTCTCCACCTGTAACGCTGCTGTTGTCTGCGTTCACGGTCAGGGTCGGGTGCTGCACCTTCGAAAGGCCATTGGGATCGGCCTGAAAGGAGCGGGTTTTGATCTTCATCAGGCTGGTTCCCGTGGAGGAAAGCGGTGTGAGCAGGGTAAATTCGATTTTGTTTACCCTCCGGCCACTGGTACCCCGGATCAGGCCATCTTTGACGGTATTGTTGCAGGAAATGCAGGGCACAACGGTGTATTCGAGCCACATTTTCTTCACCAGGGGGTCTGTGTCTATCCATGCGGGCACCAGGCTGGCATCAAACTGCACTTTAGCCTTTTCGGGCACCTCTTTTCCGCCCAGATCCCAGGTATATACGCGGGGTTCGTCCCCATTGTACTTGTCGAGGCGCAGCACATGCAGGTTTTTGAGCTTAATGGGGTAGGGCGCCGGGTTGGTCCAGCCACTTCGCCACCCCGAAGCGGGTTCAAACAGCCCGAAGGTCTCATGGCTGTCGAGTTTCAGGGTAATGGGAATGGTGATTTCGGAGGGCATATTTTCCCCGCCCGGCGAGATGATGATTTCCCCGTTGAGGCCGATATTGTTGAACATGGCGCTGAGCAGGTCATCCACACGGTCCATTTTCCAGGAGAGGGTGATGGGCCGCAAAAAATCGGAGCTTACGTTGATCTGCACATCGCTGATCGCTTCACCGAACTGCTGCTTGAAAGACACTTTCGGAGAACCCGCCAAAGGCATGGAAATCAGGTCTTTAAAAGTCTTTTCGCTTTCGTCGGAGAGGTCTCTTTTTAAGAGCAGCCGCGCCAGTTCGAGGTCTTTCTGGGTGATGTTGGGCTTCAGTTCGGCGGTGATGATCACATTTCCGCGACCGTCGGGCCCGGCAGTGAGGTAGTTGACATGGAAGGCATAACCGCTTTCTTTGGACCAGTTTAGGGTATAGGCGGCGGGCAGATAGTAAAAATAGCCCGACTTCGGATTCGCATCGCGGTACACGGTGCGGTTGATATTCACGAAGTTATGTCCCGCGCCAAAATTGTAGTCGCTCCGGATGAGCATCTGCCACTCGCCAAAGGTGAGGTTGGTGGGGCCTTTGCGCTCAGTATCGAGCTGGACAGTGTCTTTAACGCCCGTGCGGGTCACGCGGATGGGTTTGGCGGTCTCCTGTGCGGAACACAAAGACGCGGCCAGCATCAGCAAAAGGGTGAATATCAGAGGTTTCATAGATCGCGGATTATTGCCGGATGCCTGCTGCCTGTCCTACCGGGGTCATTTTTACCTGCACCACCATAGACTCAGAGCCGCTGATCCGCCATTTCTTTTTGAACGTGTACTGGAGAGAGGTACCCCCCACATTAAGGTCGCTGAAAGACTCACTTACCGTCGCCAGCGCACTGGAGGCATCCACGATCATCAGCCCAACAAGGGCGGTTTCGAGGTATTGCTGGGTATAAGCCTTCTCTTTTTGCTGAAAACGGAAGGTCAGCTCCACCGTATTGCCGCTGGCGGGCATATCAATGACCACCGGAACGATTTCCGGCAGCGCTTTTTTGTAGGAGTTGAGGATAAAGCCCTTGATTTTATATTTCTTGTCTTTAAATCCGTCAAATTCTACGCTCAGGGTCACACTTTTCTCCGTATCGGAGATCAGATATACCTTTTTAACCACGTTTTTGGTTCCGCCCAGCACCGCGCCGAGGCTGCTCAGCGGGTCTGCCACCAGCGGAAGCTCCGTCTGAGCCTGGCA
>RDXT01000375.1 GCA_004292985.1 Bacteroidota bacterium | reverse complement strand
TCTGGCTCGCGCCCATGTGCGACCGCGTGCGGAGCATGACCCTGCGCGACCGCAACCATGCCTCTGTGGTGTTCTGGTCGCTGGGAAATGAAGGGGGCATTGGTGCCAATACCGACTCGATGTACTACCTGCTGCGCCAGCTCGATGGCAGCCGCCGACCCATTCATTATGAGAGCTTTGACACCCGCGTAGCCCTCAAACGGGTGATGAATGCCAATCCCCTTGCGCTGGTGAATGTCGCCCGCGAACTGCGCAAAGGCCGCCCGCTGAGCGGCTACGACATCAACTCGGTGATGTACCCTACGCCGCAAAGCGCTGTCCGCTACCTGAGCCAGGACAGCACACGGCCCCTCATTATCTGCGAGTATGCGCACTCGATGGGAAACAGCACCGGTAACTTCCTGAGCTTCTGGGAGCAATTTTACCAGCATCCGCGCATGCAGGGGGGCTTTATCTGGGACTGGGTGGACCAGGGTCTGATCAAATATACCGCAGAGGGCCAGTCCTATTTTGCCTACGGAGGCGATTTTGGCGATGCGCCTGTGGATACCAATTTTTGCATCAATGGGGTCATTTTCCCTGACCGCAGGCCCAAGCCGGCCCTCATGGAGGTCAAGTACGCCCAGCAACCGCTCTGGTTTACGCAGGAGGGAGGCGCTCAGAGTCTCCGCATACGGGTTAGTAACCGCTATGATTTTTTGCCGGCGGCTCATCTGCTTTTGAAGTGGGAAATATGCGCAGGGGAAAAAAAGACAGAATCCGGCATCCTGAGGCTCCCGCAGTTACAGCCTGGAAAAGATACCGTAATCACCCTGCCTTTTACAGGGCTAAATGGGGTTTCGGATGAGGATATATGGTTGAATATCACTGCGATACAACCAAAACAAACGTCCTGGTCTCCCGCAGGTCATGAGGTAGCCTGGGCACAGCTCCGGTTAAGGCAAGCCCTGCCGCGCCCGGAGGAAAAGCCGCAGATGCGCATGCCTGTCCGGGCGGAGGCAGGGAACTGGATTTTCGGAAACGAAGGTTCGGAGTGGCGGATAGATGCGGATTCGGGCTGGATTACGAGCTGGCGCTGCGGGGGCGTCGAGCAGTTGGTCAAAGGGCCGCGCTACAATCTCTGGCGGGCAAGCACCGACAACGACCGCGGCGGCAATCCGCTCCTGAGGAGCTATGCGGCCATCTGGCGCAAAAAGGGCCTCGACCAGATCGAAGAGATTCCCCTGTCGGTGAGCCTGCTCTCCGACTCATCGGCTGTTAAGGTGCGGGGTGAATTGCGGGGCCGGGGCTTCCGGATGGACTACGAGACGCTCTATGTTTTCCGGTCCGACGGTAGTCTGAAGGTCACATGCAGTCTCTGGCGAAAGGAAGATTTTCCCCTGCCGAGGGTTGGGATGCAACTGCTGCTGCCCCGGATGGACAGCCTGAGCTGGTTTGGCAAAGGCCCCTACGAAACCTATCCCGACCGCCAGGCAGGGGCCAGGGTGGGGACTTATACGCTGGCTATGGGTGAATTATTCACGCCCTATATCCGCCCGCAGGAAAGCGGCAACCGCAGTGCCGTGCAATACGCGAGGATCAGCAATAGCCAAAACCGCATTTCTCTGCGAGGTAATGGCCTGAATATCAGCGCCTATCCGTATAGCCTTCAAAACCTGTCTTCCGCCCTCCATACATCGGAGCTTCGGGAGACAGCTTACACCACCTTGCTCATAGATGGCTTTATGGCCGGGGTAGGAGGGGACCTGAGCTGGCTGCCGAGTGTGCATCCGGAGTACCAGTTGCGGGAAAAGGCATACCGCTTTGAGTTTGTGTTGGGGGCAAATCCTTAATTTATAGGCGGAATAGCGCACTTTTTTTATTACTTTTGCAATCCTGTGGCTGTAAAGGCCGTATAGTTGCTAATCATGGCGTTTGCTCAACCATTGCTGGTATGCACGAAGATTTAGAGATCACCCACACCCGGAACTTCGTCGAAGAAATTGTCGAAGAAGACCTGCTCTCCGGTAAACATCGCTCTGTTTACACCCGTTTTCCTCCGGAACCCAACGGCTATCTCCACATTGGCCACGCCAAATCTATCTGCCTCAATTTCGGGCTGTCGCAAAAATACGGAGGCAAAACCAACCTCCGTTTTGATGACACCAATCCCGTAACGGAGGATGTAGAGTACGTGGAATCGATCATGGAAGATGTGCGCTGGCTCGGTTTCCAATGGGAGGGCGAGGCTCGCTACGCTTCTGATTATTTCGGCCAGCTCTATGAATGGGCCGTGCAACTGATCCGCGAAGGCAAAGCCTATGTGGAGGACGCTTCCCAGGAAGAAATCTCCCGGATGCGCGGTGTGCCAACCGCTCCCGGCATCGAAAGCCCCTGCCGCAGCCGCTCTGTGGAGGAAAATCTCGACCTGTTTGAGCGGATGAAAAACGGCGAGTTTCCCGACGGCGCCCGCGTACTCCGGGCCAAGGGTGATATGGCTTCGCCCAACATGCACCTGCGCGACGCTATCCTGTACCGCATCAAACACGCTACCCACCACCGCACCGGCGATACCTGGTGCATATATCCGATGTACGACTGGGCGCATGGACAAAGTGATGCCGTCGAAGGCATTACCCACTCCATTTGTACCCTCGAATTTGAAGTACACCGCCCGCTCTACGACTGGTTTCTGGACCAGTTGCCGCCCTTCGATCCCCGGCCCCGCCAGATCGAATTTGCCCGCCTCAACCTGAGCTACACCGTGATGAGCAAGCGCAAACTGCTCCAGCTGGTGAATGAAGGCATGGTCAATGGCTGGGACGATCCCCGCATGCCTACGCTTTCCGGCATGCGCCGCCGGGGGTATACGCCGGAGGCCATCCGCAATTTTGCAGAGCGCATCGGCGTGGCCCGCCGCGAGAATGTAATTGACTTTTCGCTGCTGGAGTTTAGTGTCCGCGAAGACCTGAATAAACAGGCGCACCGCGTCATGGCGGTCCTCGATCCGCTAAAAGTGGTGATTACCAACTATCCCGAAGGGCAGACGGAAGAGCTTGAAATCGAAAATAACCCCGAGAAACCCGAAAGCGGCAACCGCCTTGTCCATTTTTCCCGCGAACTCTGGATCGAGCAGGACGACTTTATGGAAGTGCCGCCCAAAGGCTATTTCCGTCTTTTTCCG
>RDXT01000374.1 GCA_004292985.1 Bacteroidota bacterium | reverse complement strand
GTCAGCTCGCCCGTGTTCCCTTCATTTACCCGCGTAAGCTCATGGTGGCCGAGAGAATCAGAAGGAAGGGCCTTGTCTTTGGCATACAGGGCCAGCACGGCGGTCCGCAGACCAGGCTTCAGGGGCAGCGCATCAGGTTGTTGATGAAGCACTTTCACAGCCGCAGCCGCGAGCTTCCGGTTAAGGGACGCAGCCTCCGGCGGGTTCAGGTCTACGACCAGATGTTCCAGATTAACCGGCTGATATTCATGCAGATGCAGCCATCGTTTGGCGGCGAGTTGCTTGCGGCAGCGGCGGTCTATTTCCGCCTGGCTGATCAGCCCCTCTGCTACCGCCTGCTGAATTTCGCGGATGGCCGCCTCCGGATCGAGGCAAAACAAGAGCACATCGTTGCCCGCAAGCAGGGCTTCGCGCTCGGCCACGCCCCGTCCGTAATGCGCCGAAATGCCCTTCATATCTAATGCATCGGTGAATACCAGCCCTTCGAAGCCCATTTCACCCTGCAAATAGTCAGTGATAATCGCCTTCGAGAGCGTAGCAGGACGCAGGGGCCTGTCGTCGAGCGCCGGAACCTGCACATGTGCCGTCATCACGGCCCCGATGCCTGCTTCGATCAGCCCCCGGAAAGGGTAGCCCTCAATGCTGCGGAGGCGACCGAGGTCGTGCAGCAACTGCGGCAGGGTCAGGTGCGAGTCCTGCTTTGTGTCGCCGTGGCCCGGAAAATGTTTGGCCACGGCCAGCACGCCCTGGTCCTGCATGCCCTGCATATATGCCCGCGCGAGGCGCAGCACCTTCTCTTTGTCCGCCCCGAAAGAGCGGAATCCAATCACCGGATTGGCGGCTTCGGTATTAATATCGGCATCGGGCGCGTGGTTGATATGCACCCCCAGGCGGCGGCACTGACGGGCAATCTGCGCACCGACTTCATACACAAGTTCCTCATTATCAGCAGCTCCCAGTGTCATCGCATAGGGATATTGCACGGTGTCGGGCAGGCGCATGGCAAGGCCCCATTCCGCATCTATCGAAATGATCAGCGGCACCGGAGCAGCCTCCTGGCAGCGGTTGGTCATCCTCGCCTGCGAAAGCGGATCGCCCTGAAAAAAGATGATTCCCCCCACCCCTACCCTACCGCACATATCTGTAAGATACGCAAGATGGCTTTCGTCGCGGTTGGACCAGGCAGGCACGTGCAGCAACTGAGCGATGCGCTGCGCAGGGCTGAGTTTCGAGAGGGTTTCGTTTACCCAGGGATCAGAGAGGAAGGGAGCGAAGGGGGGCTGGGAATAGGGGGCTATTTTCAAACCTTTAAAAATACCTTCTGGCGATAGAGAAAATACAGAAAAACCCACTTCACGGCCAGTCCGCAGACCACCAGCACCACGATGCTGTACGGATCGCCCGCAAGCTGCCCCAGCCACTTAAAAAGGCCGAGGGTAGCGTGTTCCCAGTCTATGACTAATCCCGAAAGGTAAATCAGAATGGAATTCATGCCGATTACCTTGAAGAAAAAAGCCCAGCGGCTGTAACCGCGTATGTCTATGACATAATAAAATCCGGCGAGCAGCAGCAGGCTCAGGCCTCCGCATTGCAGCACGAAGGAACTGGTCCAGAGGTTTTTGTTGATAGGCAGGACCAGGTTCCAGAGCTGGGCCAGCACCAGGGCGACCACGCCCATGATCACCAGGCGGAGGGCCTTCTTGCCCTGGGGCATCGGGTCATTTTTGAGCAGATTGCCTGCATATATGCCCAGCAGGGCCGTGGAAATCGCCGGAAGGGTCGAAAAAAGGCCCTCCGGATCGTGGATGCCGAGGTAGAGTTTGCCGGGCATGATCATCCGGTCGAGCCAGGAAACCACATTGCCTTCCATCGTCAGGTCGCCCATCGGGTAGCCAGGTGCCGCGCCAAAGGCCAGCAAGGCCCAGTAGCCGAGCAGCAAGGCCCCAAACCAGATGATCTGGCCGCGCTGGCGGGTGTAGAGATAAATGATATTGGCAAACATATAGGCCAGACCGATGCGGCCCAGCACGCTTCCAAAACGCACTTCATCCAAAGGCCTGAGTTCGAGGCCATTGTTATAAATAATCCCCAGAACCACCAGCAGCAGTCCCCGGCGGATCACCCGCATCAGCAGTTGCTTCCGGTCCTTGCCTGCCTCCATCTGCTTGCCCAGCGAATAGGGTGTCGCTACCCCCGCCAGGAACAAAAACAGCGGAAAAATCAGGTCGTAGGCCGCAAATCCATGCCAGGCAGGGTGCGTAAACTGGTGCGAAAGCCCCTCCCAAAGCGGCCCGCCCTGTATTTTGGCCATGTGGTGAAAAATCTCTTCTGCACCCATGATCCAGAACATGTCAAACCCGCGCAGGGCGTCGAGCGAAAAGAGGCGGGCATCAGCCGGACGTTGATCCATCGTTTCAGATATTACAGAAAGCAAGTTGATACGTTCAAATGTAGTGAAAAAATGCAGCTTGGCAAGTCTTATTCTGTAAATGTGTGGGGCGGGTGGGTGCGTGGGTGGGTTGCGGCAGCTGCTTCCGGCAGCTGATGTTTCAAAAGTTCCGCAGGTATGGGAGAGCATTAGCCCGGGAGCTTATTTGTCATTCTTTGGGGAAAGGTGGGAAATTTGCTTGACTTTGTGGGGGGGAGGTTGTAGGTTTGAGAGGAGTTTTTGGAGCTTTGCGTTTTGCACTAAATCAGGATATGCTCACTATTGTGTGTGTATGTGTGTCCTTCCCCAAAAAAGAATAAATAACCAGCAGATGAACTATAGCGATAAACTTAAAGAATCAAAAGAGAAGGTTTACAACTTCGCCATCGCCACAAAAATTCTTGACTTAATGGATAAGTTGAGAATGGATGCGACCAATTCATCAGAAAGAAGATGGGTATGGGAACTTCTGCAAAATGCAAAGGATGTTGGTTTTGAAGATAAAAGCATTTCAGTTGAAATAAATTTTGATAAGCCAAACGCCATTGTTGAGTTCAGGCACAATGGAAAACCTTTTTCCGTTGACAATATTACGTTTTTGATTGAACAGGTTTCAACCAAAGAGCGGACAGTAAACGAAGGAGAAAAGCCTAAGACAACAGGTAAATTTGGGACTGGTTTTTTAACTACTCACTTACTTTCTGAAAAAGTTGATTTGAGTGGCGTCGTCAAGGAACCGG
>RDXT01000847.1 GCA_004292985.1 Bacteroidota bacterium | reverse complement strand
TGCGCGTAGTCCGGCGGGCACATCCCAAGATACTTCAAACGATCCCTTGTAGCTAAGTCCATCTTTGCTAAATTTGCCCAGCTTTAACCTTAGATTACCCGATCTGTATGAATATCAGCCGGATTCTTCTTTTTACACTGGCGCTTGCATGGGCCACAACCGCTTTTGCCCAGACACCTGCCAAAAGTGCCGAAGCCAAAAGCCCCGTTCTGCTCAAATTTACCAAAGGCTCCGTAACCCGCTCGGAGTTTGAGCGCGTATATGCCAAAAACAACGGAGGTCCCGAAATCGCTGCCACTCATACCGAGGCACAGTTCCGGGAATACCTCAATCTGTATATCAACTTCAAGCGCAAGGTGTTTGAAGCCGAAGCCGGAGGACTCGACACCACCGCCGCCTTCCGCAATGAGTTTGGTGCCTACCGCAAACAACTGGCCCAGCCCTATCTCTCTGCCAAAGAGGTGGAAGATAAACTGATCCAGGAAGCGTATGACCGCTCGAAATTTCTGGTCAGCGCCGATCACCTCCTCGTAAACCTGGCCGAAGACGCTACCCCCGAAGATACCCTCCGCGCCTACCAGCAGGCCATCGCCTACCGCGACTCAGTGGTCAAAGGCGGCAAAGACTTTGGCTATATGGCTGAAAGATACTCAGGCGACCCTTCTGCCAAAAGCAACAAAGGCAACCTGGGCTATTTCAGCGTGTTTGATATGGTATATCCCTTCGAGCAGGCCGCTTACACCACGACTCCCGGCTCGATCTCCATGCCGATCCGTACCCGCTTTGGCTACCACCTCGTGAAGGTAAACGACAAGATTCCGACGGAAGGCAAGAAAAAAGTGGCCCACATCATCGTGCGCGTAGGCGACCGCTACAGTGCCCGCACCGAAGAGCAGGCCGAGCAGATCATCAAAGACATCTATGCAAGGCTGAAGGCTGGCGCTGACTTTGCCGCCGCCGCTGCCCAATACTCCGACGATCCGGGGACAGCCGAAAAAGGCGGCGACCTGGGCACCGGACGCCTGCTGCCGGAAATGGAGACCATCAAGCTCCGCCTCGGCGACGGGCAAATTTCTGAGCCATTCAAAACACAGTTCGGATGGCATATTATGAAGGTAACCGAAATGGAAAAACTGCCTTCATTTGAAGAAGCCCGCTCCGGCCTCAAGCAGCGCATCGCCCGCGACACCCGCGCGCAGCTCTCCCGTAGCGCCCTCATTTCCCGCATTAAGCAGGAGAATGCCTACCGTCTTGATAATGAGGTATTTACTTCTTTCCAGAACAGCCTCAATGCAGATTTCAGCAAAGGTACCTGGAAGCCCGACAGCGCACAGGCAGCCCTCTACCAGCGCCCGCTGTTTTTCCTGGGCAGCAATTACTCCGAGCCGCTTCAGAATCTGGTGAACTATTACCAGAGCAACCGCCCCCGCAAGCCCAAACTTACGGCAGCTCAGGCATCTGAAGAGCTCTATCAGGCATATCTGGAACAACAATTGCTCAAGTACGAAGAGGAGCGTCTGCCGGAGAAAAATCCGGAGTTCCGCTATCTCGTTCAGGAGTACCGCGACGGCATTCTGTTGTTTACCCTGATGGAGCAAAAGGTGTGGAAAAAAGCGGTGGAGGACACTGCCGGGCTGCGCCAGTTTTATCAGGACAACCTGAAGGAGTTTCTGGCAGATGAAAGTGTGGATGTGCGCGAGTACAGAAGCGCCGATCCGGCAGCGATCCAGCAGGCAGCGGCCTGGCTGGCCGAAGGGAAAACGGAGAAGCAGATTGACTCTCTGGTAAACCGGGGCGGATACAAGCTGCGGATCAGCACACAGACCTTCGAAAAAGGCGAAAAAGGCATTCCGGAGGCCATTTTTGCCCAAGCTAATGGCTACCGGAGCGAAGTTCTTTCTGAAAATGGGTTTTATCGCATTCTGGTGACAGAAAACAAATATCCGGCAGGTGTAAAGCCCTTTGAAAAGGCTAAATCTGAGTGCATTACCCGCTACCAGGACTACCTGGAGCAGCAATGGCTGGGGGAACTTGCACGCAAATATCCCGTGAAGATCAATGAAAAAGTATTTAAAAAGCTCTTTAAATAAAGGCATAGGAGCGTCCCTCCTGTGCTGCTTGTTTCTTATTTCCTGTAAAGGCGGCGGCAACGTGCCGGCTGAGGAGGCTGTGGCTTCCTTTGGCGACGCGCGGCTTTCCCGCAGCGAACTGATGCTGATGATCCCGGACAGCATGCCTGCCCCCGACAGCACACAGCTCGCCCAGCGGCTGATCGAAGAGTGGATGGGCGCGCAGGCCCTGGCCGAGGAGGCAGAAAAAGCCATTCCTGACCTGGACAAAAAACTTCAGTCCCAGCTCGACAGCTACCGCCTCCGCCTGGCAGAAAATCTCTATGCCCAGTACCTGATGGCCAAGTCGCCCGAACAACTGTCTGTTTCAGAAAAAGACATTCAGGAGTTCTATGCCAAACACGCCGACCGCTTCATCAGCAACACCTATTACTATCAGTATTTTTATGTGAAAACGGACAAACCACAGCAGTATAAAGTGGTAAACCTCATCCGGAGTGACAAAGCGTCTGATATTCAGGAACTTATCACCTGGTCGCAGGAAAATGGCCGTGAGTTTAAGCTCGACAGTGTCTATGTGGATGATGCCGGAATAGCCCGTATTTCAGACGGATTTTACTATGGCGACATCCGCAAGGCATCCACAGCGACCCCTTATCCGTATTCACATACAGAAGGTAGTGTTACCTACTACGACTTTTTCCGAATGCTGGATGTTGTCAAGCCCGGAGATGCTCTTCCTCTGTCTGTCTGCCGCAGCGAAATCGAACAAACCCTTCGCAGCCGCCGTTTGCAGGAGATGATGGAAGAAACCCGGACCCGGCTTGTCCAGCAGGCAAAGGCCGGCAAACGTGCAAGTGTCAATTGATCCAAATGAAAGCAGGAATTTCTCTCGCAGTGGTGGCCCTTGTGTGCTGCTTTGCCTCAATCGCCCAGGCCCAGACTCCCACATCGGGTAAGGTCGTAGATCGTATTATCGCCGTGATCGGTGATGAGATCGTGCTGGAATCGGATGTGGACAATCAGGTTAACTACCTGAAAATCAATGGCCAGAAAGATAATGGCTCCCTTCGCTGCGATGTGATGGAGAACCTGATCGTCTCCAAACTGCTGCTCAACAAAGCCCAGCAGGACAGCCTCGTGGTTGGCGAAGACCAGGTGCAGGGCGAAATCGAACGCCGTATGGGGGTGTTTATGGATAAAATTGACCGCACTGAATTTGAAAAAATTTATGGCAAAACGGTCGAGCAGTTCCGTGAAGACATCAGCCCCGAAATCCGCGACGAACTGCTGATTGACCAGCAGCGGAAGGCCATGATGTCCGAAGCGACAATTACCCCCAAAGAGGTAAAAAAGTTTTTCGAATCGATCAATAAGGACAGCCTCGGCATTCTCCCTGCAGAGGTGGAAATCAACCATATTGTCATTACGCCTCCGTACTCCAAAGCGAGCGAGGAAAAAGTGAAAAAGAACCTCACCGATCTGCGCAAGCGGATCGTGGAGGACAAGGTGGACTTTGGCGAAATGGCCTCCAAAAATACCGACGAACCTGGCGGGCGCCAGCGGAAAGGCGATCTGGGCTGGTTTGGCCGTGGAATGATGGTCTCCGAATTTGAAGAGATTGTATTTCAGATGCGTCCGGGCGATGTGTCAGAACCCTTCCGCACCGAATTTGGCTATCACATCGTAAAGCTGCTCGAGCGCAAAGGCGAGCAGGTACACGCAGCCCACATCCTGAAAAAAGTAGAGTTTGACACCAAAGGCGACTCCATTGCCATAGATTCTCTGAACCGTATTCTGAAACTGATCGAGCTGGACTCGCTCACCTTTGAAGAGGCTGCCATCACTTACTCTTCCGACCGCCAGAGCAAACACTGCGGCGGCTGTATCTCCAACCCCCAGACAGGAGAACTGCGCCTCCCCCTCGATGCGCTCGATCCCGATATGTATTTTAAGATTGACGCCATGAAGGCAGGAGAAATCTCCAAACCGACCGAACTGCTCCAGGCAGATGGCTCGCGCGCCTTTCACCTGCTCTATCTCAAAGCGAAAGTTCCGCCGCATGTGCCCAACCTCCGCGACGATTATCAGAAGATTTACACCGCAGCCTTACAAGCCCGGCAGGCGGAGGAATTCGAAGAGTGGTTGCAATCGGCGAAGAAAAATATCTATATTGACATCAAACCAACCGAGTGCTCAAACGCGCTTAAATTCTGGGTCGAGTAATGCATAATTATCCATCAGATGCCGCAGCTGCCGACGCGCTGGCGGAAAAGTATCAGGAACTTAAGCAGGAAGTTGCCAAAGTTATCGTAGGCCAGCAGGAGGTCGTGGAAAAGCTCCTGATTGCCCTCTTCTGCAAGGGTCACACCTTGCTGGTGGGCGTGCCGGGACTGGCTAAAACCCTGCTGATCAGTACCATCGCCGAGGTGCTCGATCTTTCGTTTAACCGGATCCAGTTTACCCCCGACCTGATGCCCAGCGACATTCTGGGTACCGAGGTGCTGGAGGTGGATGATACGACGAATAAAAAGTACTTTAAATTTATCCGGGGCCCCATCTTCGCCAATATCATCCTGGCAGATGAGATCAACCGGACACCTCCCAAAACCCAGGCGGCCCTTCTGGAGGCCATGCAGGAAAAGAAGGTGACCATCGCCGGGCAAAATCACCTCCTCGAAGCGCCCTTTTTCGTGCTGGCGACTCAAAACCCGATCGAGCAGGAGGGTACCTACCCGCTGCCCGAAGCCCAGCTCGACCGCTTCATGTTTAATATCCAGGTGACCTATCCGAGCATCGAAGAGGAGATCGAGATTGTGCGCCGCACCACCGGATTTAATGCGCCTGCGCTCAATACCATTCTCTCCCGTAGCGAAATTCTGTATTTCCAGGAGCTGGTGCGCAAGGTGCCTGTGACAGATCATGTGCTTTCCTATGCCGTGAATCTGGTCAATAAAACCCGGATCGGTACCCCGCATGCTGCCCCTGAGATCAAAGAACTGATCACCTGGGGAGCAGGCCCGCGCGCTTCGCAATACCTGATCCTGGCTGCCAAAGCCCAGGCGCTGCTCAAAGGAAAATATTCACCCGACACAGAAGATGTGTATTCGGTAGCGACTTCGGTACTCCGCCACCGCCTGGTGCCCAGCTTTACCGCTGAAGCTGAAGGGATTACGGCAGATGATATCGTGCGAAAACTGCTCTGATCTTTCGTATGCGTGCGCATTATCTCCAGTTGTTTGCCTATGATGCCTGGGCCAATAAACGCATCACAGACGCACTGCTGACACAGGGAGTCACAGACGAAAAGTGTCTCCACTGGATCAGCCATGTGTATAATGCGGCAGACATCTGGCTCGACCGCATCCTCACAGGCAAAAGCCACGCAAGGGTACATCATGTCTATCCGCTGGCAGAGATACCCGCGCTCCAGCAAGCCCTCTCCGAAAAGTACCTGAGCTGGCTCGCAAGCCTTAAGGCAGCGGATTTTGAGCGTGTAATAAACTATACGACGACGACTGGCGATGCTTTTTCGACAAAAAACGGGGAGATTCTGACCCATGTCGCAAATCACGGCACGCATCACCGTGCGCAAATCTCAGCCCGCCTGCGGGAGATGGGGATTGCGCCGCCGCCCACGGATTTTATCTTTTTTGTGCGCTGAGGGAAGGGGTATTTTGAGGATTCCACGCAGAGACGGGGAGGGGCAGAGACGCAAAGAAGAATTTTATCCTCTGCGTCTCCGCCCCTTTGCACCTCTGCGTGAAATAACATCGTTCGGGTCGGAGACCACTCACGAGCGTAGAATATTTACTCGAAGCTGTCCAGGTCATCAGAGCTTTTGGCGATCTTCTTCCCATTGCGGTCCGTCGAGCCGCCGCCCATAGGCCCGCGCCCTACGCAGCCTTCGTCCTTATAGCCCACCGGCACCCGGAACGGCTCCTGCGGCAGACCAATGCGGTTGTCGGCATACACCTTTTGCATAAATAAGGCCCATATCGGCAGTGCCATATTCGCGCCCTGGCCCAGCGAGATGCTGCGGAAACGCATCCTGCGGTCGGCGCAGCCTACCCATACCCCCGAAACGAGGTTGGGGGTAGCGCCCATAAACCAGCCGTCGGAGTGATTTTGGGTAGTGCCCGTTTTACCCGCGATCGGATTTTTGAACTGGTAGCGCGTACGCAGGCGGTGCGCCGTGCCTCCGGGCATATCCACCACCCCTTTCAGCATATCTACCAGCACATAGGCAGTATTTTCGCTCACGGCGCGTGTTCCTTCAGGATAAAATTCGGCGAGAATATTTCCCCGTTTGTCCTCGATGCGGGTTACAAAATAGGGCTTGATATGCTCTCCCAGGTTCACGAAGGTCGTATAACCGCTGGTCAGCTCCATCAGGTTGAGGTCGGCGACCCCCAGACAGAGGGAGGGAACCACATCCATCGGGGAGGTGATACCGCAGCGGCGGGCATACTCCACAACGGTGGCCGGGCCGAGTTGCTTCATCAGGCGGGCGGTTACCAGGTTGGTTGAGGTCGCGAGCGCTGTGCGCAGGGTCATGATGCCGCCGTATTCGCCGTCAGAGTTTTTGGGAATCCAGCGGGCACCTGCGCCGTCTGTATTTTCGAAGACCACGGGCTGGTTCAGTTCCAGATCGCAGGGGCGGCGGCCTTTGTCGAGCGCAGCCACATACACGAAGGGCTTAAAGGTAGAGCCTACCTGACGGGTGCCTTTGGCGACGTGGTCATACTTAAACTGCTTGAAATCAATGCCTCCCACCCAGGCTTTTACCTGTCCGGTGGTGGGGTCTATGGCTACGAGACCCGTTTCGAGGATCCGCGCATGAAAGCGCAGGGAGTCCATCGGACTCATGATGGTGTCACGGCTTCCGGCCCAGTCGAAGACCAGCATCCGCACAGGTTTTTCAAACTCCGTACGGATTTGCTCATCCGATTTGCCTGCCTGCTTGGCGAGGCGATAGCGGTCGGAGGCATGCATAAGCGCCACCAGAATATCGGGCTGAGATTTGTAGGCTTCGTGGCCCCGGATGTGGTTGTCGAAGGTTTTTTGCAGCTCTGTCATGTGCTCGCGCACTGCCGCTTCGGCATGGCCCTGCATGCGTGAATCCACCGTCGTATAGACCCGCAGGCCGTCGGTATAGAGGTTATAGGGCTCTCCGTTGGGCTTTTTGTTGTTTTTACACCACTCTTTGAGGTAATCGCGCAGGTGCTGGCGGAAGTAAGGGGCCAGACCCGCTTCATGTTCGAGGCGCTGGCGTGTCGTAACCAGGGGCAGGGCCTTGATGCTGTCCACTACCTGCTGGCTGGGCAGAAACCCGTGGCGCTGCATCAGCTCTACGACCAGGTTGCGGCGACCCACTACTACATCTGCATTCCGGATCGGGTCAAATACGCCCTGTCCTTTCAGCATAGCCACAATCACTGCAGACTCCTGAATATTCAGGTCTTTGGCTTTTTTGCCGAAAAGGCGCTGAGAGGCCGTTTCGATGCCGTAGGTGTTGCTGTAAATATTGACTGTATTGAGATAGGCCTCCATGATCTCCTGTTTCGTGTAGTACTTTTCCAGCACTGCCGAAACGATCACTTCCTTGATTTTGCGGTTTAAGGTGCGGTCTTCTCCTACGAGGTTAAACAGGTTGCGCGAAAGCTGCATCGTAATGGTACTCGCGCCGCTGGTCGTACCTGAAAAATAGCGTTTGATAATGGCCGGAATAGACCAGTAGTCCACACCCGTATGCTCATAGAAACGGGCATCTTCGGTAGAGATCAGGGCATCAATGACATAGGGAGATACGTCGCTGAGTTTTACATTTACCCGGTTTTCACGGATAAAAAAGGCACCCAGACGCTCTCCGTCCGCAGCAATTACCTGTGTGGAGAGGTCCGACTCCGGATTTTCAATCTCCTGAAGCGGCGGCAGGTCGAAGGCCGTGTAAATCATGTAGATGCTGCCCAGCACCATCAGGCTGGCCAGAAACCAGCCAAAAAACCTTCTGCCTTTATAGTAATCATCGTCTTTGGCAGCCGAAATCCATTGTGCATAGCTGCCTTGCGGCTCTTCAGGTGTCGGTGTGTGAGAATCCTGCATAGTGCGCCCCTTCGCTTATAAAAAGACTGTCAAATATAGGACTTATCTGCCTTAAACCTTACAGGCAGAAAAAAAATGAATGCTCAACGGGCAATACGCGAGGCTGGGTGGCTCACTTCAGAATAGACTCATAATACAGGATGTAGTCCTCCATCCGCTTCTGGCCATAGGCGAGTTTGAAGTTGTTATTGGTAATGTAAAAAACCTTGTCTTCGGGCGCAGAAAGCAGGTTTTTGGCAACGGCATCAGACTTCAGCTCATTCACATACTTTTTGGCCTCATCAATCGTGCTGAAACTGCTGATATAGGGCAGAAGGTGGTTTTCCTTATATAAAAAGGTGAAGACCTTCAGTTTGGCATCTTTGTACTTCCGGGAGTTAAAGTCTGAGACTTTGGCGGTCGCATCGTCCTTGCTGATATGGGTTTTGTCCACATAGAGAAGTACAAATACCTTGTCGCCTGCCTTCAGATCCGGCGTAAAGCCCTGAAAACGCGGATCGGAGGGGTCAGCCGCCGATGAGGAGGAAGGCGAAGTGCCGCTTTCTTTGGGCCTGCGCTCCGGGATACCTCCCGTGAGAAAATTGAGGGTCTCCTGCGCGCGCGGGGCCACATCTGCCTCCGGAAAGTTCTGCACCACATAGGTCAGGATCGCCTTCAGGCTGTCGCGCTGCCCCGTATATCCATAGGACATACCTCTTATATAGTGCAGTTCGGCGAGATCGAGTTTTTCATTGTCGCCAAACTGGCTCAGCGAGAGCAGGTACTCGCTGAATCCCAGCGAAGTCTCGTACTGGCGGTTGTAATAGGCCTTAAACAAGCCGTCATACACATAGGCATAGTCTTCCTGGTCTTTGCGCAGCTCTTTGGGGTCTTTGCCCAGAATCAGATAGGCATAGACCGTGTTGGGAAACTCATTGAGGATCACATTGCGGTGCACCTCGGCGATGGGGTTGTTTTGGTCGCTGTACAGCTTATATAAGGCGTAGCGGGTGCGCAGTACATACTCGGACGCGCTGTAGCGGCTCAGCAGCATTTCGAAAATGCGGATCGCCGAGTCGGGTTCGTTCAGTTTCTGGGCATAGACCTGCCCCAACTGGTAGAGGGCCGATTCGATGCGGGCATTGGCTGCTGCGCGGGCCTCCTCCGTGCGCGGGATGTCTTTATAATAGAGTGCCTTGTCGCCATATTGCTTCACCAGGGTGCTGTCCACGCCTTTGCTGGCCACAGGATCATCGCCCGAAGCGGTGGCGGAGGGGTTTTCGGAAGAGAGATTGGAGCTGCTTTTGTTTCTGCGGCGCCAGTCATCTTCATTGGCGCGTTTGCCCCAGACCTGCTCAAACTCCCTGCGGCCACTGGCAAGCGCTGCCGGATTGTCGAAGTACCATACGGCCCCCGTGCCACTGTTCCCCCTCCGGCCACTGTTGCTCAGCTCCAGTTCCGGATTAAAATAGGTACTCTGGCCCTGCTCCAGTTGCTTGAGCAGGCGCTCGGCTTCTTCTTCCTTTCGCTTTTGCTCCAGCTTCACATATACATCCACAATCGAGTCCACCCGTGCGGCAGGTAGGCTGGCCAGCCAGAGCATACTGTCCTGATACGCAATGGTTTGCTTGTGGGTGATGTACTCTTTGAGGGTCTTGGCGAGGTTCTTGATCTCCTTAAATTCCGGAGCCTTGGGCGTAATCACCGAGGCCGCGCTGTCATAATAGGCCTGGGCATTGGGGTAGTCCGGAAGGTCGGTAAAATAAATCTGGCCCAGTTTGTAGTACGAAAGGGCCTTTTGCCGCTGGTTGGAGCTGCTGACCACAAGCGACTTGCGCAGGTAGTCCATGGCCGCCTCCCGTTTTTCCTTTTTCAGTTCGAGGAGGGCAAATTCATAGTAAATCTGGTCCTGGTATTCGAGGTTTTTCTCGTCTTTGAGGAGCTGGTTGAGGTATTTATACACCTCATTGTCTTCGTCTGCACCTTTCTGATAGGTTACATAGAGGCGGGCAATGCGGATTTTAGCGCCGAAGGTAAGGGCATAATCGTCGCTGTATTTGCCCACGATGGAAAACTGGCTGAGGGAGCGGGCAAAGTTATCGGTTTCGGCATAGAGCTGGCCCAGGAGGAAGTGGGCGCGGGCCCTCCGCTGGCGGTCGCTGATCAGTTCGATATGCGTATCTACCAGTTCGGCGGCCTGGGCATACTTTTTGTTCTCAATCAGAAGACGTGCCCTGAAGAGGGCTATCTCTGCCTGGAGGTCTTTGTCGAGTTCCAATGTACCATCATCGGGGACTTGCTCTTCCAGGATGGTCTTTGTCATTTCGGGGTTTTCATCGCGATAGTGGGCCACAGCGGTCCAGAACCATGCTTCGGGTACCCGCTTGGAGTCGGGGTAGGTCTGGATCAGGTAGCTGAAATTCTGGAAGGCCAGCGAATAATTCTGACGGTAGATCCAGGTTTTTCCATTCAGCAAACGGCAGTCGTCAATGTACCTTCCTTTGGGGTGCTTGAACATGACGGCATCATTTTTCTTGATGACCTTTTCCAGGTCAGCATCAAAAGTTTTGACTTCATCCTCCGTTCCATAATAAACAACCTCGATAAATCCCTGTTCAGGCAGTTTGTATTGCGCTTCGAGTTTACCTATTGTTTCTTTGAACAGGTAATCAGCATTGTAGTAACCATTAAAATACGAAGTTGTGCTGTGGTAGAGACGAGCCATGAAGGTATCTTTCTCCTTGGCACAGGAAAAGACAAGGCTCAGGGCCAGGATTGATAGAATTTTCGTAACTTTGCGGAAGAGGGTGTGTTCTTGCATAACCCGTTGAGATTGAAGCCCTGAAATTGCAGACTGGAGGTCAAATATATTCATTTCCGGTCGTAAGGAGAATACAATATGTGGCGCAACTTATACAACCGGGTCCGGGAAAAGCTGCTGAAGACGTACCGGGTCGAGCTTATTGACGACATCACCTTATCGCAGTCGCGGCAGGTGATCCTTAAACCCATAACGGTAGTCGTTGTGGCTTCGTTGCTGTTGCTGGGTGTTATTCTGGGGTCTATGGCCCTGGTGGTGCTGGTGCCGCCGCTACACCGGATGATTCCGGGATATTCGGATGTGAGCACCTACAAGAAAGAAAATGAGCAATTAAGTCGCCAGCTTTCCAAAATGGAACAGGAAATTGCACGCTGGGACACATACCGGGAGAGCCTTATGAAAATCGCAGG
>RDXT01000373.1 GCA_004292985.1 Bacteroidota bacterium | reverse complement strand
GGTATTCAGTATCTCTTCGATGCGGCTAAATGCGGCTGTACCCCGCTGGATTTTGGAAAAAGCGGCTGTCAGTACCTTTACCGGAGCCAAAACCTGACTAAAAACCGCAATAAATCCCAGAAACTCCGAGGCTTTGAGTGCCGATTTTTCATCGAGAATCAGCGTGCCGCCCACATACAGAATCAGGCAAACAATCGCCACACTGATAATTTCGGTCAGCGGAGAAGCCAGCTCGGAGCGGCGGGCCACCGAAACCTGAAGCTTGTTGTACTCTTTGTTTTTGCGGGCATAACGGTCCCGCTCGAAGGCCTCCTTCTGAAAGGCTTTTACCACCCTTGCCCCGCCCGCAAACTCATCTACCATCGAAGCAAGTTCACCCAGCACTGCCTGCCCTTTGCGGGCCGCCCGCTTGAGGGGTCCGGCAATACGCGAAATCATAAAGCCCGTTACAGGCAATACAAGCAAGGTAAATAAGGTCAGTTGCCAGGAGATCAGCAGCAGGGCAGTAAAAAAAACCAGAATGGTAATCGGCTCGCGGATCATCGCCTGAAGGGTACCCACGACTGCCTCCTGCACCACCTGTACATCGCTCACGGTCAGGCTTACCAGGTCACCCCGACGGCGGCGCGAAAAATAGCTGAGGTCGAGCCGGGTCAGATGGGCAAACAGGTCATTTCGCATACCCAGCAAGACACCCTGCTCCAGCGGGGCCATCCAGTAGCTGCTGAAATAGCGGGCCGCATTTTTAAGGATAATGCTCACAAACAGCCAGATACAAAACAACAGCAGTGTCTTGGACTTTCCGGTAGCGGCGGTCCAGAGGCTGAGGCGGTAAAACAGGTCTGCCTTCAGGGCTGATATTCCTTCGAGGCCCGCCTCCGGGGGCTGCGGCTCTCCCTGCTGAAACAGAATCTCCAGAAAAGGAATCACAGACACCAGCGATACGGCACTGAAGAGCGTATAGACCAGCAGGGAGGCAAAAGCCAGTCCGCCCATCCAGAAATAGGGCCTGCCGTAAGTTAGAATTCGAAAATAGCCCTGCATGTTGTAAGTTTGTCCTCCCAATACGGAAAGAACTCTACAAAGGTATATGGACGAGACCATTGTTCAAAAAAAGACATCCCGGCTGATACAGCAGGAACTCAGCGATATCTTCGCCCAGGAGATGAATGTGGCACCCGGTGCGATTTTCACCATCAGCGTGGTGCGCCTGAGTCCTGACCTCGGATCGGCAAAGATATATGTGTCGCTGTTCCCGGATGCGGGTCTCGATGCCCTGGTTCTGCGCCTCAATGAGCAGACATTTGAAATACGGCATTTCCTCAGCAAACGCATCCGCAATAAGCTCCGCAAAATGCCCGACCTCCGCTTTTATGCCGACGACTCCTTCCAGGAAGCCGAGCAGATGAACCGGCTGATCTCCTCGCTCGATATTCCAGCGGAGAATGATGATGAGTAGGATTTGATTCTCTATATTAGGGCGCTTAAACCCTTGAATTATGGAGATTGCGATTATTATTGTATTTATTGTAGGATATATAGCTATCACATTAGAGCATAATATCCACCTCAATAAAGCAGCCAGTGCATTAATGACAGGGGTCCTCTGCTGGACACTCTATATCCTGGGCCAGGAAGATCATCATCTCGTAACCCACGAACTGATGGAGCATCTGGGGGAAATATCAGGTATTCTGTTTTTCCTGCTTGGCGCGATGACAATCGTCGAACTCATAGACGCTCATGAAGGCTTTCAGGTAATCAAAGAAGGGATAAAGACCCGCGATGCGCGGAAGCTTTTGTGGCTGGTCGGCATCTTTACTTTCTTTCTCTCCGCGATTCTCGACAACCTGACTACAACCATTGTCATTGTTTCACTTCTCCGCAAAATTATTTCAGACAAGGAACAGCGGCTGTTTTTTGCAGGCATAACCGTAATAGCTGCCAATGCAGGTGGCGCCTGGTCTCCGCTGGGAGACGTAACGACCACTATGCTCTGGATCGGAGGCCAGGTGAGTGCAGGTCACATTGTAACCCAACTCATTCTGCCAAGTATTGTATGCCTTGTTGTGCCTCTTATTATCCTATCGTTCCGGATGAAGGGAGTCTTGCAATCTCCGGAGGAGCCGGAAATAAATCCCAGTTCCTCCAACTTTGAACGAAATCTTGTACTGGGCCTGGGAGTCGGCGCTTTGCTGTTTGTGCCTATTTTCAAAACACTTACCCATCTGCCTCCTTTTATGGCGATGCTGATGGGCCTCGGCATTATGTGGGCCATCACCGAACTTATTCACAGCAAGAAAGATACGGAAGACAAAAAACCGCTTTCCGTCGCGTACGCTTTACAAAAAATAGATACGCCCAGCATCTTGTTTTTTCTGGGTATTCTGATCAGCATTTCTGCATTACAGTCCACGGGCCAACTGCGCCAGCTTGCTGACTGGCTGACAGCCACCATTCAAAACGACAGCCTCATCGTCATGACGATTGGGCTTCTCTCCTCCGTTGTGGACAATGTGCCTCTTGTTGCAGCGGCACAGGGGATGTACACCCTGGAGCAATATCCTACTGACCATTTTTTCTGGGTATTCCTGGCCTATGCCACAGGCACAGGTGGCAGCGCACTGATCATAGGCTCGGCAGCGGGTGTGGCGGCAATGGGAATGGAGAAAATTGAATTTTTCTGGTATCTCAAACGTATTTCGTGGCTCGCAGTGGCGGGATATTTTGCGGGCGCAGGCGTATATCTGCTTCAGAATAGCCTTATACATTAATCCGGCATCACCTAACTAAGTAAGCTTGTCACGGCGGACAGAAATCCCTGTGGCCCGACACCCTTTGCCAGGAGAAGAGCGGGGACTGAAATATCATTCCATCCTCCTCCGGCCTTCTCTACCAGAAATGCCTTGTCCGCACCCAACAGCATGGACTCGTCGTTTTTACTGTCGCCGATGGCAATAGTTTGCACTTGCGTGCCTAATGTTTCACTGAATCGGGTAGTCAGTACTTTAAGTGCCTGGCCTTTGCTTACGGAAGCATCCTGTATGGTAAAAAAACGTCCTCCCTGCGAAAGCGTAAGACATTCCTGCCGAAGCAGGGGCTCCAGAGCTGCTATCTGAGCAGGCATCAACGTATTCAGCAAGGTAACGCTGGCTTTGCGCAGATAGCAGCTCTGGAGCCCC
>RDXT01000846.1 GCA_004292985.1 Bacteroidota bacterium | reverse complement strand
TCCAGGCGTCCTTGATCGTGCCAAACAGAATCTGATCGTACTTGTTGGGGTAGGTGAGAAGCTCGTTGTGGTTGATTTTGACGACGAAGGGAATCTTATACGCATACTTGCGGGCCACGGCTCCCAGCACCCCAAAAGTGGAAGCCACCGCATTACAACCGCCTTCGAGGGCCAGTTTTACGATGTTTTCGGGGTCAAAATAGGCCGGGTTGGGGGCAAAAGAAGCTCCTGCGCTGTGTTCGATGCCCTGATCTACGGGCAAAATGGAGACATACCCGCTGTTGGCCAGGCGACCCGAACCCAGCAGCGCCTGTATGCTTCGCAGGGTCTGGGGTGTTCGGTTGGATACCGACCAGATGCGGTCGATCGCGTCTGCGCCAGGGGCATGAATGATGCTTTTATCAATGGTTTTGCATTGATGCTCAAGGTAATAGGCGGCCTGGTCGCCGAGCAGGGTAAGGATCCGGGAGCTTGCCATCGGGGGAATAGGGGCTTAAATGTGTGTGGATGAAGGTAAGCCGGAAGCGCCTTTTATGCAATGACCTGCGGCGCGGGCGCCCCGATTTTTTACTTTCTCCGGATTCTTTTCTTCCGGATTTTGATTTCACCCCGCCATCACACAAATTAACGCAGCCAATACACTTATCACTCCGTATGTCTGATCTTCAACTCGAAAAACTCCGCTTCCCCGTAGGCCGGTCCGCGACCCGCGATACCCTCAGCGAGGCTGAGCGCGTTTCCTTTATCCAGGTAATCGAAAACCTGCCTGCTGAAATGAACGCTGCTGTGGCGGGCCTCGACGATGCCCAGCTCGATACGCCCTACCGCGCCGATGGCTGGACCGTCCGCCAGGTGGTGCACCACGTAGCCGACAGCCACATGAATGCGTTTATCCGCTTCCGCCTCGCCCTGACAGAAGAAGGCCCGACCATCAAAACGTATGAGGAAAAAGCCTGGGCCGAACTGGTTGACTCGCTCACCCTGCCTGTGGCTGCGTCCCTGGGGATTCTCGAAGGGCTGCACGCCCGCTGGACCCTGATGCTCCGCCACATGAGCAGCGAGGACTTTGCCCGCGTTCTCCTCCATCCGGACCGCGGCCTGCTTACCCTCGATGAGATGCTCTGCCTTTACGAATGGCATTCGCGTCACCATGTAGCACATATCAGCTCCCTGCGTCAGCGTATGGGCTGGTAAGATTGACACCTTATTATTTACGGCTACTTCTATTATGCGCAGACGTACTTTTATGCAAAGATCGGGCCTGGTAACAGCGGGCCTGCTCACCCTGAGTCCCTTTGCCGAAAGTGTGGCCGCCACACTTGAAAAGAAAAAGCGGAAACTTGGTGTGCAACTCTTTACCATCCCCAAAATGGTGGACGAAGACCTCAAAGGCACCCTGAAGCTGCTGAGTGAAATCGGCTACCGGGAGGTGGAGTTTTTCGGCCCCTATCCCTTCAGCGCCCCGGAGACCATCGAACGCTGGAAAGGGCTTTCAGCCCAGTTGGGAATCAAACGCAATGCTTTTTATGGGTATAGCGTGGCCGAAGTGGTTGCTATGATGAAGGAATTTCGCCTCAAATCTCCCTCGATGCACCTCGATCTGGCGACCATGCGCAAAAACATGCGTCAGACCCTCGATTCGGTAGCGCCCATGGGGGTGAAATACATCGCCATTCCCGCCATTTTTGAAGATGACCGTAAATCGCTCGATGATTATAAGCGGCTTGCGGAGGAATTTAATGGATTTGGGGAGCAAATGGCGGCCTATGATGTCTCTTTTGTCTATCACAACCACGGTTACGAGCACTGGGAGCGTGAAGGGAAGATTCCGATGGAACTCCTGCTGGAGCAGACCCATACAGACCATGTGAAGTTTGAGCTGGACATCTTCTGGATGGCAGCAGCGGGTGCCGATCCGATTGACTTTCTCCGCCGCTATCCGGGCCGTTTTAAGCTGATGCACGTTAAGGATGCCGCCGAAGCGATCCGCTTTACCGGTGACGGTGGTACGCCTGAGCAGTGGATGGCGCTGTTTCCCAAAATGGCAGACCCCGGCACAGGCGTATTTAAGATCAAAGAGATTCTGGCGCAGGCCAGCGCTTCGGGTGTAGAGCACTTTTTCCTGGAGCGCGACCTTACGCCAACCCCTGATACCACCCTTCGCAACTCCTTCACGTATCTGAGCCAGTCGTAACCCCTTTTTCCACAGCCCTATGACGCCAGACCAACGCCCGGACTACACCCAGGATCACGACATTGTTATTGCTGCCGAACGCGCCTATATCCACGAGCGCCGCAAAAACTACGGACAGCAGCGCGAAGGCGACCAGCCGGAACATCTGGAGGACCTCTGGGGCCTGGCTATTTCGGGGGGAGGCATCCGCTCGGCTACGATGGGGCTGGGCATGATCCAGAAGTTTATTTCCGAAGGGATTTTTAAAAAGTTTGACTACATGAGTACCGTCTCAGGCGGGGGCTATATCGGCTCCTGCCTGAGTTCGCTCATGAACAATCCGCCGGATACCTTTGTGTCGCCGGGCCGTTATCTGGGCAAGACAGAGGTGGGAGAAGCGCCGGGACTCGATCCGGAAAACTCTCCTTTTGTTCTGTTAATGGAAACCACCCCGGAAACCGAAGTTACCCCAGATCCCCCTAAGACCCGTTCCCGCTGGGTGCCTTCGCAGTTTGAGCCGGAGATGCAGACATCCGAAGAAGCCGCCAAAAGCAGCCACCCGGAGCAACTGGTACTCGGCTACAAGCCCGCTACAGAGACCAAAGTGGATGTACGGCACCAGATTCACCACCTGCGCACGCACGGCGACTACCTCACACCCAACAAACGGGTTTTTGGCCCAGACATCCAGCGGGCGGTGGGAGTGGTATTTGCCGGGATTCTGCACAACCTGCTGCTGTTCGGGCTGGCGCTCACGGCGATGGTGGCGACACACTATATCGTATTTGATGTGGTGTCGGGCGGCGCTTTTTTTGAGCAGTTTGATGCGCTGAACGAAAATAAGGCTGAGGAGAACGGTGGTGATGCCAAAAAACAACTTACGAGCGTCCTGACAGACAATGTAGGCCACTTTTTCACAAGCATTCAGGACACCGTTTCGGGAAAATCAGGCGTCGCCATTACCCTCTTTCTGGCAGGTGTGCTTTTGAGCGTGGTATTTGCCTTCCGCACCCGCCAGGTTGTCAGGGTAGGTAAGCGCTTACAAAAAAAGATCGAAAAGGGCGCGATAGATCCGCCCGGCCTCTCTGGCTTCAGCCTCGAAAACTATCTGGAGGGCGGCTTTCTCACCTTATATAATGTACTCGCGATTCTGGGCGGGCCTGCCCTGGCCATGCTGACCTGGGCTTTGGGCTACCGCGCCGGGCTATACCAGACGGCTGACTACTGGCTGGTTTTCAGTTTGCCCTTTTGCTATGCCTCCGGCGTATTTGCTGCTGCGTTTACCCTTGCGCCCCTGCTGGACCACAGCAACAAAGGCTGGAAGCGATTTTCGCGCTCCCTGCTGGGCAGTCTCCGGGGAGGGGCACTCTATGCGCTGCTGTTTTCGGCCCTGATGCCGGTGGTGGTGATGGTCTTGTTTTCGTTCAGTTTTTATTTCGATGAAATTTCCAACTCTGTATTTTCGAGCATCTCTTCGGTGGTTTCGATTGTGATCGGCTATCTGGCCATCTCGAAAAAGGACAGCGGCAATCCGACGATCAACAGCTATATCCGCCGCCTGCAGCCCGTAATCCTCGCGATCTCCGTGCTGCTGTTTGTGGCGCTGTTGTTTTCGCTGATTGCCCGGCGTATGGACTGGCCTGATTTTCAGGTATTTGGAATGGAAACCTATTTTCCTGCCTGGGTGCTCTGTGTTTCGGCTGTATTGTTTGTGGTGCTGGGAATCGTCGTCAATTCCAACCGCCTTTCGCTGCACTATTTCTACCGTGATCGCCTGAGCGATGCCTATCTGCGCACCGAGGGCCGCGTACTCCGCAAGGAAGGCGATGCCCAGGGCATGCCCCTGGTAGAGCTTCGCAATGACGAGGACCTGCGCCTGAGCGAACTGGGCTGCCGGAAAAACGAAAAAGGTGAGTGGGAAACCTACCCCAAAGCCCCCTATCACCTGATCGTGACCGCACTGAACCTTAACGGCAGCTCCGAACTGGTGCGCAAGGACCTCAAGTCCGACCACTTTGTGTTCAGCCGCGACTACATCGGTTCCAACAGCACCGGCTACGTGCGCACCGACGTGTACCGCGGAGGCCACACCAAACTGGCCCGCGTTATGACCATTTCTGCCGCAGCCGTAGGATCGGGCATGGGCTTCTCCACCTATTTTGCCCAGTCATTTATTACCACTCTGCTCAACCTGCGCCTCGGCTACTGGATGGAAAACCCCTGGTACTACCGCCACGACTGCAACAAGCGCCGGGTGCGCAGCGGACTCTCCGGCCTGTGGATGCGGATGGGCGGCTGGCAGCCTGTGAAAGACGCAAAAAAGGAAAAAGGCTGGCGATGGATGAGCTATAACCCGCAAAAAAACTATACCTTCTGGCCCCTTTATCTCATGATCGAGATGCTGGGCCTCACAAATGCCGATCGACGCCTGGTCAATCTCTCCGACGGGGCACATACGGGCGACAATCTGGGGCTGATTCCGCTGCTGCGCCGCCGTTGCAGGCATATTGTGGTCTGTGATTTTGAAGAAGATCCCACCTTTGCCTTCGTTTCACTCAATCATGCCGTCCGGATGGCCAATATTGAGGAGAACATTGACATCAAAATCGAACTGTCGCCCCTGATCCCCGACAAAATTGAAAAAGGAGCGGTGCACCAGAGCCAGCAAAGTGTGGCCATCGGCACGGTTTCTTATCCCGATCATACCAGGGGGAAAATCTATTACCTGAAATCCTCGATCTCGACCGCTCCTTTCCAGGATGGAAAATCCCGCACCCTTCCGCTCAATGTCTTTAATTACCATAAACTCTACTCCGACTTCCCGCAGCAGACGACTGCCGACCAGTTTTTCGACGATCCGCAGTTCGAAGCCTACCGGGCGCTGGGTTTCCATATCGCAGAAGAGGCTTCGGATAAGATTCTGACTGACCTTCGTACCTGGGTGCCGGAGAAGTAACAGGGAACAGGGAACAGTTTTCAGGGTACAGGGAACAAGGAATCGCTCGTGAGTGGCTTCCCGACCCGAAACGTGCTTTGTCGCCAATACCATAGGTATGCCTCCGGCAGTTCGCAAGCTTAGCAGTACAGAAAAATCCCGTTAATCCCGTAAATCCTGTCTTCCATCATTACCACTTTCGCTCGTGAGTGGTCTCCCGACCCGAAACGTGCTTTTTTGTGGCCTGCCACACGCTCCGCACCTATGTGATAGGTGGCTACGGGCTCTTCGCTCCGCCAGCGAGTAGCCCCGGACCCGAAACAGTCTTAGTACAGAAAAATCCCGTTAATCCCGTAAATCCTGTCTTCCATCATTACACCATCGCTCGTGAGTGGTCTCCAGACCCGAAACGACCTTGTTTCCCGGCACACGCTCAGGGCAATTTATACTTCGTCGCCAGCGCCTTCGCTTCGGGTGCCCACTTTTTCAGGTTTTCGGCACGGGTCTCAGGAGAAGGGTGCGTACTCAGAAACTCCGGAGGGGTCTGACCGCCTTTGGCCTGCATGCGCTGCCAGAAAGGGGCTGCCTCATTTACATCGTACCCGGCAATGGCCATCAGGTAGAGACCGATTTTGTCGGCTTCAGACTCGTGGAGGCGGCTGAAAGGCAGCAGCGCGCCCACCTGCACCCCTACGCCATAGGCCTGCTCAAAAATCTGGCGGGTTTCGGCGGGTTTGTCGCGGAGAGCGACTTCGAGACCCATCCCACCAAGCTGGGCAGAAAGCTGCTGGCTCATGCGCTCATTGCCGTGGCGGGCCAGCGCGTGGGCAATTTCATGCCCCATCACTACGGCCAGACCATCTTCATTTTTGGCTACCGGAAGAATGCCCGAATACACCACCACCTTGCCTCCGGGCATACACCAGGCGTTGACCGTCGGGTCATTGACCAGGTTAAACTCCCATTGAAAGTCGGCGAGGCGCTTCTGGAGGCCGTTGGCGGTATAGTACACCTCAGCCGCGCGGCGGATACGGTCTCCTACGCGGCGCACCATATCGGCATCCGCATTCTGGGCTGCGGGCTTCTGGGTCAGAAATTCTTTGTATTGGGTCAGGGCCATGCTGGTCATAAAGGTCTCCGGCAGCAGCTTCAGTTGCTTGCGGCCTGTGAAGGGCACTTTCGCACAGGAAAGCGGCACCAGCACTGAAAAAACCACGATCAGGATCAGATGTGAGGGTTTCATAAAAAGTATCGGGTTACATAGTCAAGGGAATACACACCTTTAGAACGACAAAAAGCCTGAAAGTCATACGCAGGGGCAAAAATGTTAAAGTTTCAGAAATAAAACGCAGCCCCTTCCGGCACACAGATAAGCGATTTGGGCGTATTTATATTAATGCATTCATATTCAATGATTTATGGATGAATGCTGTGAAATGCGGGTCAAATTTTTATCCTGCGATTTGGATTTCTGAAAGCTTGGGGGTTAATTTAAGTTTCGTTAACGTAGCGATAATCCCCTAAGTATTTCAGCCTATTGCAAATATGCTACACAAAGCTGGTTTTATTCTTCTTCTCGTCCTGGCTGGACTGACCCAGGCTGCTTTTGCCCAGGACGGCAAACTGTCAGGTAAGGTGCTGGACGCGGATAATCAGCCGGTGGCTTATGCCTCGGTGCGGGTTTACTCCGGTGATCAGCCTAAATTTGGCGGGCAGACCGACGAAAACGGTGTGTTCAGTATCAACCCTGTTACTCCGGGTACCTACCGGGTGGAGGCGAGGTATCTGCAGGCTACACAGTCTTTGGACAATGTGTCGGTGCTTGCCAGTCAGACCCGTAACATTGTGATCAAGTTTGCGGGTGATCTGACCAAAACCCTCGATGTGGTCGAAATTTATGACCAGGCGCCCTTTGAAAAGTCGCCGATCGTAGGAACCACCCTGACCAATGAGAACATTGTGAACTCAGGTATCCGTAACGTGCAGACCCTCGCATCGCTTACGGCAGGTGTGTTTCAGGGCGACGAAGGCGGAAGCCTCTATATCAGGGGTGCGCGCGACAATGCCACCACCTATATCATCGACGGTGTAAAAATCCGGGGCCAGAGCACGGTGCCACAGGCTTCGATCGGCCAGTTTCAGGTAATTACCGGAGGTACGCCTGCGGAATTTGGCGACTTTACCGGCGGGGTAATCAACATTACCACCTCCAACCCTTCCTCTGAGTTTTCCGGTAACGTGGAGCTTCAAACCAGCCAGTATCTTGACCCCTATGGCAAAAATCTGGCAGGCCTTTCGCTCAGCGGTCCGATCATCAAGCGCACACGCTATATAGAAGGTACCGAAAAGGCATATAAAACTTCCGTTCTGGGCTTCTTTATCAATGCTGAGGCGGACTATGACTACGACTCCGATCCGGTCGGCAGAGGGATTTACCAACTGAAGCCGGGCCTGCTCGCCGATCTGCAGCAGACACCGCTCCAGGCTGCCGACGATGGCCTTTCGTTCCGGAGCCGCGCCAACTATATCCGTGAAACCGATTTTGAGCAGGTAAGCGCCAAAACCAATAACAACAGCCTGCGCCTCCGCGGCCTTGCCCGTCTGGACTTCCAGCCTGCGGATAATGTGCTGGTAAAAGTGGGCGGTAGCTATGAGCATATTGACCTTGACCAGTGGGGATTGGGCAACAGCCTCTTCGCACCTGATCCACAGGGCCAGTTTCTGGGCAAAAACTACCGCGCATGGGCACGTTTCCAGCAGTCCTTCCAGGGAGGCAAAAACTCGGCGGTGCGAAACCTCTTTTATACCCTCCAGGCCGACTACTCGGGCTATGAGCGTAACTTTATCAACTCTGTTCACAGAGACAATGTCTTTGATTACGGATATGTGGGCAAATTCGATTATGACATCACTCCGGTTTACACCTATGTAGATGATCCGAACGACCCCTTCTCCTCCAGCCCTTACTGGCGTACAGCTGGATATGCGGAAACCAATCTTCAGTTTGATCCGACCAACAGCCGCAACCCGCTCTATGCCAATTATAATACGACCATTATTGACTATGCTGCTCAGAATGGCCTCGTAAACCTGGGATTTGATCCTTTTAACACTTCTCCCAGGATCAACTACCTGACCAACATCACTGACCTCGGCTTCCGCCAGGGCATCGCAAATGGCGGTGGTCCACGCGGCATTTACTCTCTCTTCTCAGGGATTGGCGCGAACTCCGGTACTTATCAGAAGTTCCAGTTCGAGCAGTTCCGTATTACTGGTCAGGCAACTGCCGAGATCAAAGGCCACAACCTGAAAGCAGGTTTTGAGTTTGAGCAGCGCGTAGAGCGCGCCTACTCTCTGGCCCCCCGCGGCCTCTGGTCCCTGATGCGCCAGTATGCCAACTTCCACCTCCAGACCCTTAATTCTGATCCTTCCTCATGGACCTACGGGCTGAATGGTGCCGGCGAATGGAATGACACGGTTTCGGTGCCGCTGCTGTACTCCGCTGCAAGCCAGAAGGAGTTTGACAAAAACGTTCGCGAGAAACTCGGTCTTCCTGTGGATGGAACCGATGTCATTAATATAGACGCACTCGGACCTGAGTTTTTCTCCCTCGATATGTTTACCGCCGATGAACTCCTGAACCAGGGTCTGGGCGTAGTAACCTATTACGGCTATGACTACAAAGGCAACAAAACGGACCGTGTAGCACCTGAGCGGTTTTTCACCGACATCCTCAACCGTCCTGAAAACGCTTTCTCACCGACCTACATCTCCGCCTTTCTCCAGGATCAGTTTGAGTTTGAAGACATTATCTTCAACGTAGGTGTGCGGGTGGACCGCTTTGACGCGAACCAAAAGGTGCTCAAGGACCAATATTCGCTGTATCCGACCTATACGGCTGCCGAGCTGGCCAGTGGCAACCTTGGTATTCCGGCCTTCACCCTTCCCGAAGGAGTGGGCGCGGACTATGTGCCGTATGTGAACTCAGCGAGCAGTTTTTCTGAAATCTTAGGCTACCGCAGTGGCGAGACCTGGTATGACCGCAGCGGTTCTCCGATCTCTTCTGCCGAGCTTGCCCGCCTTTCAGGTGGTAAGGTGCAGCCAGCGGTGAAAATTGACTCGGTAGGACCTGAGTCCTTCCGCGACTATACGCCGCAGACCGTAGTGATGCCGCGTGTGTCCTTTTCCTTCCCGATCTCGGACATGGCGCTCTTTTTTGCGCACTACGACGTGCTTGCCCAGCGCCCCGGCCAGTTGCAGGCTACACAAGGTTCTCTGCTGGCAGGCCAGATTTCTGACTATGCCTTCCTCGAAAACCGCCCCACTTCTACCGTCGTAAACCCTAACCTCAAGCCTGAAATTACGGTGGACTACGAAGCGGGCTTTAAGCAAAGGGTCGGCGCGCGCATTGGTCTTACGATGTCGGCATTTTATCGCCGCCAGCGGAACATGATCAACTTCCGCCGCTTTGCCAATGCCTTCCCATTTGCCTACGACTCCTACGACAACCTCGACTTTGGTAACGTAAAAGGATTCTCCTTTTCCTTCGATATGCAGCGGATCCGCAACTTCCAGCTCCGGACCTCCTACACCCTGCAATATTCTGACGCTACCGGCTCCGACCAGAACTCAGCCCGTAACGTGACCAACTTCCTCGAAGGATTCGGCGTACTGCGTACGACCCTGCCTACCAACTTTGACCAGCGTCACCGCCTGGTGGGTAACTTCGACTACCGCTTTATGGGCCGCTCGATGGGGCCTGCCCTTAATATCGGAGAGCGCACCTTCTATCCGCTGCGCGAGTTTGGCGCTAACCTCACAGCTACGCTGGGTTCGGGTACGCCTTACACCAAAAACGCTGTGCCGATTGCCTCCGTGCTGGGCGGTGTGAACCTGGTGAACCAGATTCAGGGTACACCCAACGGTGCCCGCCTCCCCTGGCAGTTCCGCCTGGACTTCCGCCTCGACAAGAGCTTTGTATGGGGTGGTAAGCCGGTCGAGAATGAGCCAGGCAAAACCTCACGCGCCTTCGATGCCAACATCTACATCCAGTTCCTCAATGTGCTCAATACGCAGAACATTGTGGGTGTGTACCGTTATACCGGCCTTCCCGACGACGATGGATTCCTTTCCAGCGCCAGCGGCAGCCAGTATGTGCTGACCCAGATAGATTCCCAGTCATTTGTGGACCTCTATCAGGCGCGCGTAAACAACCCTGACAACTACTCCCTGCCGCGCCGGATTCGTCTGGGCCTCCTCTTCAACTTCTGATTGTAGCACAGAAATGTTCACCGATATCGTACCTGAGAAATGAGATTACGAACGATTTTTATTTTGTTGATGCTTACGGGCTTTCATGGTCTGATGGCCGAAGCTCCGATAGGCGTAAAGCGCAAAACCGCCGGTGGTTTCCGCACTTCCAGCGACTGTCTGCCTTCCAGTGCTTCTTCGCAGCTGGATGTGAATAACGTACGCTGTATCCTGCACAACGGAGGCGATATGTGGTGGGATCTGGTGGGCGACCCCCGCTATGAAATCCCCAAAGGCGGCAACCGTCACTCGATGTTTGCCAGCTCTCTCTGGGTGGGCGGACTCGACGATGCCGGACAGCTCCGCATTGCCGGACAGACCTATCGCCAGTCAGGTAATGACTACTGGCCAGGCCCTCTGACCGGAGGTGCAAGCGGTGGCGCCGGAACAACCAACGCCGAAACCTGCGAGCGTTTTGATAAGATGTTCAAAATCAACAAGACCGAGATAGACGCTTTCCGCGCCGACTGGTCTGATGGTACCCTGGACAATGCAAGCAGCTACCCGAACGTACTCGGATGGCCTGCCCTGGGCAACGCTGCCGGGCTGGACCGCGATGCGGACGGGATTACACTCGAAGCCTTCCGCGCAGATGGTAGTATCCTCTATGCCGCGCCTTTTGTGAATGTGGACAGCGATCCGTTCAGCTACAGCCCTGAAGCCGGTGACTATCCGGATATTCAGGGTGACCAGGCGATCTGGTGGATCCTCAATGACGGTGGCAACATTCACACAGAAACCGGTGGCGAGCCGATCGGTGTGGAAATTCACATGCTGGCTTTCGCCTTTACAACGGCCAATGCGGTGAATGACATGACGTTTTACAAACAAACCGTTGTGAACCGCTCCAGCCAGGTGCTGAACGACACCTACATGGGTCAGTGGGTAGATGCGGATTTGGGTAAATTTAATGACGACTATGTAGGCTGCGATACCCTCCGGGGCCTTGGATATGCCTACAATGCCGATAATGACGACGACGGCCCGACAGGTTATGGTGCCAA
>RDXT01000372.1 GCA_004292985.1 Bacteroidota bacterium | reverse complement strand
ACGATCCAACTGATCGAAAGCAAAAGGGCAATTCTGAAGCCCAGGGCCAGAAGCAATCCCAGGTTGCGGGCGTTTTTCTGTTCGCTGACGGGCAGTTTGCCTGCGACAATCGAGATGAAGATAATGTTGTCTATACCCAGGATGATTTCCATCATCGTCAGGGTAAGCAGACTGATAATATTTGCTGTGGTAAAGATGCTTTCCATGTAGCAAATATACGGAGAGTTGTCATTGGGCCAAATTTGTCTGCGAGAACTCTCCGTTTATCTCTCAGTGGCTGCGGGTCAGCAGGGCAAGGCTGGTGGTATTGCCTCCGCGCTTGGTGGTCCAGGGGAGATCGCCCAGCGGAATCGCCCGGATGTGCTGGCCTTCGCCTGCGAAGCGGCTTACGGCACGGAAAGGGCCTTTGATGGGATATTCTTCTTTCCAGAGGGGCTTTCCTTCGGGGAAAAAGTCGTGCAGTACGATCACTCCACCCGGATTGAGGATGCGCAGCGCGAGGGGAATTTCCTTGTAAACGGTAGCGCCTGCATGGTCTCCGTCGAGGAAAATAAAATCAAAGCGCTGGTCTGTATCTGCCATAAACTGGAGCGAATCCTCTACATGGTAGCGCACCTGATCGCCGCAACCCAACCGACGGGTCATTTCGCGGGGGGCATGCTTCGAATGGTAGCTGAGCCAGGGCTGGGTCTCCGGATCGTTTACGTCCGTAATGTCCACGCTCAGGATACGGCTTTCGGTAAAGGGGCGCAGGGCAAGTGCCAGATGCACGGTCGAGCAACCGATGTGGGTACCGACTTCCAGCACAGAAGCCGGACGAAAATAGCGGGCCAGATAATATAATGCACGCTGGTCTCCGGGATTCACGCCTCCGGTGGAGAGCGGGAGCTGCAATGCGGCAATTTCCTCCTGGTCTTCGGCAAAGGCTTTTGCAATCACTTCAGAGCGGAAAATGCGGTCCAGATGAACATCTTTAGCAGAAAGAAGGGCCTGGTCATTCAGGCGGCTGCTGGGCACCTGCTGAAGGCGGACACTATCTTTAACATCTCTCCACATCAGACGGATGGGAGCTGTGAGCAAGGCGGTTTTGTGGGCAACTGACGTATTGTGAGACATACAACATGCGTTAATTGTAATAACACAAAGGTATTTTCACAAGGGGCCAGCCACATTAAAAAGTGTTAAGGAAGCTACCAGGGGGGATTTTCAACGGCCTTTTGGTGAACCAATGGCTACTCTCCGGGAACGAGCGGATCATTTGGCCGGATGAATGGTCAATTAAAATCCTGCTCTACGGGAAGACGCAGGATAAACACCGAACCGCGACCCGGCTGAGAGCGCACATAGATGTCTCCTCCGTGCAAACGAACGATCCGGCGGGCCAGGGGTAGTCCTATGCCAAATCCAGGGAAGGCACGTGCGTTGTCAGCGCGGAAAAAGGGGTCGAATATCCCCGAAATGGCTTCGGGAGGCACGCCAATCCCTTTGTCTTCCACTTCAGCCTCGACATGGTGTGAGCTTACCCGCAGGCGCACTTTTACATCCTGAAAGGAAGAAAATTTGCGGGCGTTTTCGATCAGGTTACTCAGGGCAATGCGGATCAGGTTTTTATGAATGCGAAGCTGGAGCCACTCCGGCTGGGCCGGAAACTCCGTACAGTCCACATGCACTTTTCCCTGGGTAGAAAGTGCATTAAACTCTTCTGCCACTTCAAACAGCAGTTCATCTATGCGGCACTCCTGCCATTCGCTGTCTTCGGCGCGGCTTTCGGTGTGAGCCATCCGGATTAGCTGAAGGATCAGCAGACGCAGCCGGGAGGCCTCTTTCTCTACGGTACGCAGGGCCTGGCGATACTGCTCTGGCTCGCGGTCCATATGGAGGGTATGCTCGGCGATGCCCAGGATGGCTGTCAGGGGGTTTTTGAGCTGGTGCGAGGCATTGCCGATAAAGTTGCTCTGCGCCTCCACCGAGGTCTCGATGCGGTCGAGCATCTGGTTGAAGGTGCGGGCCAGCTCGGTCAGCTCGTCGCGGTTTTTGGGGTTTTCTTCGAGGCGGAGATACAATTTACGCGAATTGATCTCGTGCATGCGGTGTATCATCCCCGTAATGGGCCGCAGGCTCTGGATAGCATACCATCTGCCGATAAAAAACACGATCAGCAGGTAAAAAAACAGGGAAACGAGCATAATCTCCCAGAGGCTCACTAATTTTTGCTTACCATAATAGTCATTTGCCGTGATCAGCACCGCGTAAGTCCCCTGATTGTCTATATATTTCATTCCGACCCCTAAAAAATCGCCCAACTGAAACTCCGCATACCCTTCAGTATTGATTTTCTGGAGCAATCCCTGGTTAAAAAAGTCAGGAACCGGGGTATCGTCAGAGTTTGTCATGTCGTCCAGACAAATGAGGTACTCCCGCTCGTCCACCAGGCGGCGTAAATACTGCTGCCGGATCTGGTTGAGGATTTTGTAGTTCAGTTCGTCCTGCTCCAGTTGCATCTGTGCCGCGATTTTGGATCGCTCCTCCAGGCGGTCATAGTATTGCCGCAGGGAGTTCTGGTAAAAAAACAGATACATTCCCGCCATGATTACACATAGGGAAATGGTGGTAATAATGGTAAATGTCAGCGCGATCCTATTTCTCAGTACCATCTTCTCTTAATATATATCCCATTCCAAAAACAGTGTGTAGCAATTTCTGATCAAATCCCCGGTCCACCTTGTTCCGCAGGTAATTGACATATACATCTACCACATTTGTATTGATGTCGGCGTCTATTCCCCATATTTCTTCCAGGATACGGTCTCTTGAAAGCACTTTGACAGGATGGGACATAAAGAGCTGCAGCAGCGAGAACTCTTTGCCTGTGAGTTTGATTTTTTGCCCGGCCCGCCACACTTCATGTGTATCGAGGCTCATTTTCAGATCGGCAAAGAGCAGGTTGGCAGAAGGAATAACGGCACCTGTGTAGCGGCGCAGCAGCGCCTGGATCCGCGCGTGCAACTCGCTGAGTTTAAAGGGCTTGCCCAGGTAGTCGTCTGCACCTGCATTGAGTCCTTTGACCACGTCCTCGGTCTGGTTAAGGGCCGAGAGGATCAGCACCGGAAGGTTCATGGCATACTTCTGCCGGATGTGCTGGCACACTTCCCAGCCGCTCATGCGGGGCAGCACAATGTCGAGAATCACCATATCGAAGGAC
>RDXT01000371.1 GCA_004292985.1 Bacteroidota bacterium | reverse complement strand
TGATCGCTCAAACCATCGCATTAATCGCCTACACAGGATATGCTGTGCAAAATGAAGGATGGATTTTATTCCAGGTTCTTACAGACAATATCACCGCCTTAAACTGGAATGGACAGTTTAACCTCGATTTTAGTTGCTACCTGATGCTATCGGGGATCTGGATTATGTGGCGCAATAAATTCACCCCCTTTTTCATTCTCTTTGCTGTTGTGGCCATGATTATTGGAATTATGGCTTTTGCTCCGTATCTTTTATATCTTTTAATAACGGAAAAAGGCGACCTGAAAAAGGTACTTTGGGGAGAACGGTAACTTGCAGAAAAGGATGACGGACGCTATCGAAATTACAAAAATTGGCCTCACAGAACTGGAGCAATTGCAAGACATCGGGAGGCAAACCTTCTTCGAAACATTTGCCGGCGGAAACACAGCAGAAAACATGCAGGCATATATGGAAGAGGGTTTTTCAGCGGATAAATTGACTGCCGAACTGATGAACCCCTCCTCCGAATTTTATTTTGCTATACTCGGCAGGCAGGTAGTCGGGTATTTAAAACTCAACTCCGGACAGGCGCAAACGGAGCTTACGGACGATGAAGCCCTTGAGATAGAGCGGATTTATGTTTTGAAGGAGTTTCACGGGAAAAAAGTGGGACAGATTTTATTTGATACAGCCCTTGACAGAGCCAGACAGGCGAAGGTTGCCTATCTCTGGCTCGGCGTTTGGGAAGAAAACCCAAGGGCCATCAGCTTTTACAGGAAAAACGGATTTGTTGCGTTCGGAAAACACATTTTCACATTGGGCGATGACGCACAGACAGATATTATGATGAAGCTGGAGATGAGCGCAGCCCCCGCTTAACCTTACTCAGCAGACCGCCCGTAGCCGCATCCACATTTCGCATCCACTGGCGGATCAGCTCCTTGCGCTCCATTGTCATGCTGGCTGTAGCCGCCGGGTCTTCCTTTCGCCAGATGCGCGGCATGCCCATCAGGTCCGACATATTCACCACATGCGGGCGAAACTCCAGCACAAAGCCCTTTTTCTCCAGATAGGGGTTGAGGTCGTACTGAAATCCGGGCCGCCACTTGCGGTCGTGGTCGCGGATCAGCAGGGCACCGCCGGGCTTGAGGATGCGCTGAAACACAGCCACCATTTCCTTGACCAGTTGTCCGCCCAGTTCCGGCAGCACCTGCACGCACAGGATCAGATCGAAGCTGTTGTCTGGCAGCAGATCGGCCCGCCATGTAGGTAGATGGTAGAGGCCCGGCTTGCCTGAAGAGAGATTAAATCCGTGATTATCAATTACATAATCCTGACTCTCTATTCCGAGCTGGCTGTAATAGAGGTGTTGCAGGCAATAGGATTTCGGGATGGCATCCATCGCCACAAAGGTAGCTTCGGGCTTGAGCTGCGACCATAGATTGGCCTGGCGGCCGTAACCCGCGCCAAAATCGAGCACCCGCAGGGGTTGCTGCCGCTCCGGTACGGGATAAAAATGCGCCAGCAGATAGTCCTGGGCATTGTAGCGCCCGATCGTGCCATCGTAGGTTGCGCCGGGAAAAGCCAGTCCCTGGGCTTGAAACAGCGCCTCGTCGCAGGCGCGGCTCAGGCGGGTCCATTCTGCCACCCGCTCGTCCTGAAAGTAGTCCGGCAGCGGGTACTCCTGCATCCAGTTGAACCAGTTCTCCAGTTCTTTCGGGCCTCCGTAGGTGTAAAAATCCTGCGGCAGATGGGCTTCGTAGTCCACCTGCTTTTTGTCCTGGTAGTTCCAGCGGACGAGCCAGGGACGGATGTATGCCGCCTCGTCGCGGGCGTAGGCGGCGCGGAAGCGCTCGTAGATGTCGGAGTGGTAGGTCATGAGAATGTTTGAGGTTTACACAGAGACACTGAGACACGGAGTTGCACGGAGAAGAAAATCGTCTGAACGAGTGCTACTTCACTTTGTCGGGTCCAACCATTTTGTTGAATCCAACAAAATGGTCAGGTACTGCATTTCTTGCTCTGCATTACTGCTGAAAAAAAGCCCGGATGCTTTCGCAAACATAGGCAATCTGCTCGTCTGCCAGCTCCGGAAATACGGGAAGGCTCATCATGGTCTCCGTGTGGCGCTCTGTTACGGGGAAATCTCCCTTTTTATAGCCCAGATATGCCGCAGAATCCTGAAGGTGGATCGGAATGGGGTAATGCACCTTGGTATCAATGTCGCGCTCTGCCAGCCACTGTTTCAAGGCGTCGCGGCGCTCGGTCTGGATAATAAAGGTGTGATAGACCGCCTTTTCGTGGGCCTTGTCGGTGGGCACCCAAACGAAGTCCTTCAGGGCATCCTGATACATCGAGGCGATCTGTCTGCGGCGCTGGGTCCATGCATCAATATAGCGCATTTTCACCAGCAAAATGGCCGCCTGCAGGGTGTCGAGCCGGGAATTGAAGCTCCAGAACTCACATTCGTCGCGGTTGCGGTGGCCGTGGGTGCGGGCTTTGCGCAGATATTGGTACAACTGCTCATCGTTGGTGGTGATCATGCCACCATCGCCTGCGGCTGCGAGGTTTTTGAGTGGATGCAGGCTGAATCCTGCGGCAATGCCGAAGGAACCCACGCCTCTGCCTTCGTATGTGGCTCCTACGGCCTGGGCGGCATCTTCAAATACCAGCAGCTTATAGGCATCTGCCACTTGCTGAATGGCTTTCATATCTGCCGGGCGGCCTGTGAGGTGCACTGCCACGATGGCCTTTGTCCGGGGCGTAATGGCGGCGGCGATTTTATCCGGATCGAGGTTGTAGTCGTCGCGCACATCCACAAACACCGGGGTAGCGCCCGCCAGTGCCACTGCCGAAGCAGAGGCCAGGTAGGAGTTGGGCGGCACAATCACCTCATCGCCTGCGCCGATACCGAGTCCGCGCATGGGCAGAATGAGGGCGTCAGTACCGTCTGCTACGCCGAGCGCATACTTTGCACCACACATAGCGGCAAATTTTGCCTCCAGTTCGTCCACCTGCGGACCCAGGATAAACTGGCCGCTGTCTATCACTTCTTCCACCGCTGCCATCACTTCGGCCTTGATGGCCGCGTACTGGCTTGCGAGGGCTACATAAGGAACTTTCAGTCGCGTTGCTGGCATAGACGTATCTTATTGCAGGTCAATCAACTGCATGAGTTTGACATTGAAGTAACGGGGATCGCTGAGCGAATCGGGGAGCAGTCCTGC
>RDXT01000370.1 GCA_004292985.1 Bacteroidota bacterium | reverse complement strand
TTAACCCTGATTTTACCCTTGCTGGCCCTGTCTTATGGGGGGCTGGCCTTTCTTGCGGGGTCCACGCGCACAGCCCTGCTCGAAAGCCTGAGCCAGGAGTATATCCGCACGGCGCGGGCCGCAGGAATCAATGAGACGCGCATTTACCTGAAATTGGCCCTGAAAAATGCCCTCCTGCCTGCCATTACTACCTTTGCCACCCTTTTTGCAGGCCTGATCGGAGGGTCCGTGATTATCGAGAAGGTATTTTCGCTTAACGGCATGGGCGAAAAGTTTCTGGAGTCTGCCCTAAGTAATGATACGACTGCCCTGCTGGCCCTGTTTCCGCTCAGCGCCCTGATGACGATGACCGGATTTTTGCTGGCAGACCTGTCCTATGCTCTTCTGGATCCCAAAATCAGGTTTCGCCGCGCATGAATACCCCTTTTTCCCTCCGGCTGACCCGCTGGCTCTCTCTGTGCTGGCTTTTGATGGCAGGCTGCGCAGGTCTGTTTGCCCCCTGGGTCGCTACAGACATCCCCTGGTATGTGCAGGGCGCGCAGGGGAGCTACTATCCGGCTTTTGCTGGGGATTCGATTTTTAAGTCTGAGGACAGTACGACGTTTATGCTGGGGGTACATAAAGAAAACGTTGACTGGACAAAGCAGGGGTACGATCAAATTGTCTGGGCGCCGGTTCCTTTCGGGACAGACAAAGCATCATCCGAAAAAGATCGTCCTCCGGGATCGCGTGCAGGCACTCCGGGGCAGTTCCGGCATGTGCTGGGCACCAATGAAGACGGCAGAGATGTGCTGGCAGCGCTGATCTGGGGCGCGCGCCGCTCGATAGCCACGGGCCTTGCGGTGGCTTTGCTGGCAGGTATCCTGGGAATAGGCCTCGGCGCATGGGCAGGTTACTGGGGAGACCAGCGCCTGAAAATCACCCGTGGAGAGATGCTGGGCCTGATTGCGGGTATATTTCCTGCCTGGTTTTATGGATGGGAAGTGTCCTCGCTGCAACTGACAGATGCTGCCCTTGCCAGTGCTTTAGGGCCTTTTATGTTGCTCTGTGTGCGGAATATGAGCATCAGTATGGGGGTGATGTGGGTGTTTTTCAGGCTGGGACGCCTGACAGGTCGCCTGCATAAGGCTTTTCAGAAGCCTGTGGCAGTGCCTGCGGATGCTGCGGTGCTGCGAAGCATCGAGCTGCTTAATGCCCTGCCGCTGCTGCTTTTATACATCGCCCTGTCATCGGTTTTTCATGAGGGAAAAAATGACTGGCTGCTGATCCTGCTGTTTGCGCTCACGAGCTGGACATTTATCGCCCGGCTCATCCGTGCTGAGTTTCTGAAACTGGGCGAAGCGGATTTTGTACAGGCAGCACGTGCGCTGGGCCTGCCGCCGGGAAGGGTTTTGTTCTCTCACATGATCCCGCATGCGCTTTCACCGGCACTGTCGGCGCTTCCCCTGATTGCCGCCGCAACGATCCTCGCAGAGACAGGGCTTTCGTATCTGGGCATTACGAATGCGGACAGCGGCTGGGGAAACCTGCTCTCCGAAATCAAAAGTTACAGTAAAAATTGGTGGATCCTTCTTTTTCCGGGTCTCACGATTTTTTTCACCATTTTATCCATCAACACCCTCAGCGGAATGCTCCGGGACCTGTTAAACCCGGCCCTCCACACTTCCGAAAGAGGAAAATAAACCCCTGAGGCGCAATAATGGCGGGTTGAGCCTTAAAGCGCCCACCCTGATCCGATCATTGTGCAAATTTGTTCTGGTAAATATGTAAATCTGATCTTACATTAGGCGGATATCGGTTTTCATGAGAGCAGCTTTCCCTGAATATTGGATATGGGCACTGGGCATCCCTTTTGTGCTGGTAGTACTCTATTTTGTGTACCAGCGGGTAAGCCGTATCACAACGATCTGGTTTAGCCCCGACCAATATGCCCGCAGTTTTCCCCAGGTCAAAATGTACTTCCGGGCCGCAGGTATGGTGATGCTGTTTTTTGCACTTTTAGGCCCCTACCTGCCCCTGAACCGCACCCGCGAAGAACAAAATACCCGCGAAATTTACCTGCTGCTCGATGTATCATCCAGCATGAACTGCGAAGACGTCAAGCCCTCGCGCCTCGAAGTGGCCCGCCGGGAACTCAGGCAACTGGCCGCCCAGCTCGAAGGAAATAAAGTCGGATTGATCCTCTTCACAGACAATGCCTATGTGCAGTGCCCGCTCACGCGCGATGTATCGGCCATTCGTCTTTTTTTAGATCTCGCTGATACAGAGCAATTTACCCAGACAGGAACCCAGTTTCGTACAGCCCTTGTGCTGGCAATGGACCGCCTCAACCATATTGACCGCTCCTCGGCTGCGACCACCCGCGCGGTGGTGCTGGTCTCCGATGGCGAAGACCACGGCGACGCCTACACCTCCCTGCTGGAGCGCTTTAAGGCTGCGGGCATCCGGATTTTTACGGTGGGCGTAGGAAGCCAGGAGGGAGCTCCGGTACCTGAATGGAAAAACGGTCAGATGAACGGGTATAAAAAATATGAAGATGGCTCCACGGTTTTTTCCCGCTTGTCGGAGCAAAGTCTGAAGTCTATTGCCCAGGAATCGGGCAGCAGCTACCTCCGGCTGGGAGAGGAAGAAGGAAGACTGGCCTCGGAACTCGAAAGAGAAATTCGCTCGCTGCGGGTCGAGGGACTGGCCGAAAATGAAGACAAAGTGAGCCGGAATTTGTATCAGGTGTTTTTGTTTCTGGGAATCGTATTACTTTTTGCAAGCCTCTTTATCATGCCGATCCGTAAAATATGAAGCCGGTACTGGGGATTATCGCAATACTGCTTGCCTTTCTGGGCGGTGACGAGGGTATCCTGGGCCGCGCTGCTGCCGCCTGGGAAAAAGGCGAATATCTGGAGTCGGCAAGCCTGTATCAGGATGCCCTGGCATCCTATCCGCGCCAGGGGGCTGCGATCCGCTATAACCTGGCGCTGTGTTACCTCGCTGCCGATTCGGTACAGCAGGCGCTCAATTATTTTCACCAGGCCGCCCGCGAAGAAGTACCCGGCATCGCCAGCCATGCATGGAACCATATCGGTGTGCTGGTCGCCGCCCAAAACCAAAGCCGGGAAGCGCTTTCGGCTTTCCGTGAAGCGCTGGTCCTCGATCCCAACAATGAGGAGGCCCGCTATAACTATGAGTTGCTGAAAAAACGCCTCCACGAGGATACGC
>RDXT01000369.1 GCA_004292985.1 Bacteroidota bacterium | reverse complement strand
GCAAACATATATTCGACAATGCGCTCGCGGTAGGCTTCGCTCAGGTCTATGGCCTGAAACGGGATTCCCAGCGCTTCAGCTACGGCCAGGGCATCGTTGCTGTCTTCGACCCAGGGACATTCATTGGAGATCAGCACGGAGTCGTCGTGCCAGTTTTTCATAAACAGACCGATCACTTCGTGGCCCTGCTCCTTCAGAAGCCAGGCCGCTACGCTGGAGTCCACCCCGCCCGAAAGTCCGACAATCACACGTGCCATGCAAGAGAAGAATTAAGGTTCAATTATACGCAAAAGACAGGGATCGGTTTACGTGGTATAATGATCTTTTGCTACCTTTGATGCCATTATAATTAGATAAAAGATGGACCACGCCGCCATTTTCACAGAAACTTCGCTGGATTTTCTGCGCAAATACCTCAATAACGCCTCTCCGACAGGCTTTGAATCCGCAGGCCAGCAACTTTGGCTCGACTACATCCGGCCCTATGTGGATGACTATTATGTAGATGTGTATGGCTCCGCTTACGGGATTATTAATCCTGAGGCAGAATATAAAGTGGTGATCGAAGCCCACGCGGACGAAATTTCATGGCTGGTCAATTATATCAGTGAAGACGGGTTTATCTACCTGATCCGCAATGGCGGCTCGGATGTGCAGATTGCCCCTTCGATGCGGGTGCAGATTCACACAGACACAGGCGTGGTTCCTGCGGTTTTTGGCTGGCCCGCCATTCACACCCGCGCCACAGATAAAGAGCCGGTGCCTTCGGTGAAGACCCTTTTCCTCGACTGCGGATGCACCTCCCGCAAGGAAGTGGACGAAAAAGGCATCCACGTCGGCTGTGTGGTAACCTTCGAAGATGGCTACATGGAGCTGAATAACAGGTACTTCGTGGGCCGCGCACTCGACAACCGCATCGGCGGGTTTATGATTGCCCAGGTCGCGCGGATGCTGAAGGAAAATGAAATCAAACTGCCTTTTGCGCTCTATATTGTAAACTCTGTACAGGAGGAAATCGGCCTGCGGGGTGCCCAGATGATCGCCGAGCGGATCCGGCCCGATGCCGCCATCGTTACCGACGTAACCCACGATACGGGGACACCGCACATCAGTAAAATCGAGCAGGGCGATGTGAAATGTGGCGAAGGCCCCTCGCTGACCGTCGGCCCAGCCGTGCAAAACAAGCTGCTGCGCCTGATCCAGGACGCTGCCAAAGCGCATGAAATTCCTTTCCAGCGCGAGGCTGCTTCACGCTCGACCGGCACCGACACCGATTCATTTGCCTACTCACATACGGGCGTAGCCTCCGCACTTATTTCGCTGCCGCTGCGTTATATGCATACCACCGTCGAGATGGCGCACAAAGAAGACGTACTGGCCGTGATCCGGCTGATCTATTACAGCCTTCAGCGCATCGAAGCCGGGATGGACTTTCGCTACATCCGCTGATTTTTCTGAGACATGAATGGCAGACTCCGTTTTTTTACCCTGATTTTCTGTACCGGACTTGCGCTGCCTCCTCTTTTGGCCCAGGATAAGGAACTCCTTGCCCGGGACATGGTCTATGAAAGTAATATTTATACCGTTCAGTTGTACCCCGGCGAGCAGGAAGCGGCATTTCCCTTGATCTTTCTCGATCAGAAGAGTACCCTTACCCTCGAATTTGACGAATTGCTGCCCGAAGACCAGCGCGAAACGGACTTTTCGGTGGACCTCATTCATTGTGATGCCCGCTGGGAGCCTGACAACGTGCTGCCGATCGAGTTTTATGAAGGATTTACCGATGACAGGATCACTTTTTTTCAGCGTTCGGCCTTTACCAAGGTTCCGTATGTGCATTATGCCTATGCTTTCCCGCAGGAAGAGGAGTATTTTAAGCTCAGCGGCAACTATATCCTCTATGTGTACAAAGGAAATGACCGGGATGATATTGTGCTCAGCCGTCGTTTTGTTGTGGTCGAAAGCCGGATTCGGGTGGGATTAAAATACCAGTTGAACAACAGCCTGGAGCGGCAGCAGATCACGGATCTGGACTTCGAGATCAATACGATGGGCATGCAGATTTTTAACCCGGCGGTTGATCTGAATGTACAATTGCTGCAAAACTTTCGCTGGGACAATGCTGCCACGCTCCGGAATGCCCGTTTTGCCGGAGACCAGCGTTATGAATACAACGTCAAGGTAAATACGCTGTTTGGGGCCGGAAACGAGTTTCGCCGCCATGAAGTAACCAGCACGCGTCTGTATTCCCAGTCGGTGCAGGACATTGAAGAGCGTGAATATATGTTTGACGCGTTTCTGTTTCCCGACGAAGTCCGCAAAGCCAATACCTACGCTGCGCGGCGGGACTGGAACGGTGCTTATCTGATCTCTTCGATGGACTGGCCTGATCCTGATCTGCAAAGCGACTATGTGCGCTGCCACTTCTTTTTGACGGCTGCCGCGCCTTTTCCCAATGGTGACCTTTACCTGATGGGGCGCTTTACCGACTGGCAGATTTCGCCCCGCTACCGGATGGACTACAGCACAGCGTTTCGCCGCTACCAGGGCGAAGTACTGATGAAAATGGGGACCTACGACTACCAGTATGTGTTTGTGGAGAAAGGGGCAACCCGTAGCAACGAGTCTGTCGTTGAAGGTCCCATTGCCAATACCGAGAATTTTTATACCGTTTTGATTTATTACCGTGCACCGGGCGACCGCAGCGACCGCGTGATTGGGTATTTGCCTGTGAATTACAGGCAGTAGGGGTAGCAGGGTAGGGGGCTGGAGTGTTACGCCGCTACGCGGCTCTGGACACTGCCCTGTAGCCCCGTTAGGGGCGGCAACGTCTGTAGAACAACGTGAAAAGAACCCTCTAAAGCTCCTTAGGAGCGAAACCATAAACTCCCATCCCTACTTCCTCACTCCCTCTGCAACGTATCCTGCTGGCTCTCCCACCACTCCCGGAAGGCTGACATAGATAAAGGCAGATTGCCCAGATCACAGTCGAGCAGCGCCTGCACCTCCTCCGGCAGAGCGGGGAATTTCTCCTTTTGCATATAGGCAAACTCAGGATCGCGGTGCAGCTTCTTCACAAAGCCCCCCCAGATCGGCAGGGCCGTAGCCGCCCCCTGGCCATAGAGCAACGTATGAAAATGGATCGCCGGATTATTGGCCCCCACCCATGCCCCTGCCGCCAAACCGGGAGTTACCCCGATAAACCAGCCATCGG
>RDXT01000845.1 GCA_004292985.1 Bacteroidota bacterium | reverse complement strand
GACTCAAAGGCATCTGGCACACCCGGAAGCCAGGTACTGAGGGTGGTCAGACTACCTTCTGCGGCTGTCACGCCGGGTGTAGCCGGATGATCGGTGTACGCCATCACCTGATCTCCGGCACTCAGGTAAAGAGTACCCTGAATCATTACGGCACTATCTACCCGCTCCATCTGGCTGAGTGTGTTGCGGACCCGGCCCCAGAAAGCTGAAACCGGCTTCTCATCTGTATAATCCGCTGAACTCACCCACGAAGAGCCGCTGAACAGATAACTCTGCTGGTCAGGGCCCGTGAAAGATGCACCGATGCCCCGGTAGAAGGCGTCAGGGAGTTTCTGGTCTGATAGTTCATTTTTCCAGTTTCCGGCTATGGTGCGGGGATACCCTTCATCTACATATGAATAGTTCCCCGAGTAACGTACGTATTGATCACCAAGGAAAAGATAGGTTCTGCCCTCTGTGTCCACCATCGAGGCATCTACCCGCGCAAGCGTATCGAAGGGATGCCGGACCTGCCCCCAGGTATGTTCACGCGGCTCCCAGCGCAGTCCGCCGGGTGTTTTGCAGAGATGCATCGTGCCAGATACAAGCCAGAAAACGCCTTCTGCATCAGTATATGCAGCATCTACGCCAGACCAATCTGCCAGCTCAGGTGCAAAACCGGCAAGGGGTGAAGGTGGCAGAATCAAGATATAGCTTGCCGGATCATAGGCCCAGTACTGCCTGCCACTAAACACATAGATGGGATCTTTGTAGCTCACATCGGCGATCACCAGATGATCTCCCACCGCCTTGAGGAGGGCATCTATCTCTGAAAAACCGGCAGGCAGCACAAAGGGTTCCGGGAATTTATCTACAAGATTCTGGTCATGAAGGGCAACTTCCGCCTCCGCCTGAGTGAAACTCATACGGGTGGCCAAAAGCGACAGCTGGCGGAGGCGGCGCATATTAAGGGTATATGCATGATCCACCGGTTCGCGGGTGATACGGCCCAGCGTGTCAGCAACTGCCAGCACAGGTACAACGATAGCCTCAGTCAGCGGACGTTCTGCCCCCCATATGGCTTTTGCCAGAGCGCCGGCAATATCAGCCCCGATACCCAGATGCTCCTGCAGCACAATCATCACGGCATTGTACTGGTTAGCGGCGGCCTGTGACAAGATACCCGTAACCACACGGATACGGCTGTCGACGGCCAGAGCTACTGCATTGAGTACAAAAAAGATGTCTTTGCTGTAGTCGTGAAACTCTGCTACCTGAAAAGAAAGCGCATGGTTAATGTTGAGGAAAAACGCGATCTTATCCCCGGCAATATGGCCTGCCGCATCGGTCCAGCCGCCAGACTGGAGGGTTACAAAGAGCTGATCCTGATCATCTTCATCGAGGCCGATCTCTGTCAGAGCCGGTGTTGAAACCTGTAATTGCCGCTGTGTAGCGACTATCTGAGCCAAATGCTCAAATACAGTCCGTGCTTCTGCCACATCGAGACCTGCTGGCAGAGTAAACTGATCCAACTGCCCGGAATCGGCAAAAAATGCTTCGGCATCGGGCGTCAGAACTCCTTCCGGGAAATACGTTGCGGATAGATGCCGATAAATCAGGTCTGCCTGAATCCCATCGGCCAGTGCCGCAAATGATTCTCTCGGGAAGCGGAAATACTGTGCCTTAAACTGCTTTACAGCTGATTGCAGCGCAGCCAGTATTTTGTGCCGGCGCGAATAAAAGGCAAGTTCAATATTAAAACTGGCACTATCCAGGGCCAGTAAAGCCGACTTATGGGTGTAGCGGCGGTCCGTGTCCAGGTATCCGTTAAACTGAAGATTAAGCACAAGGTCTTCAATCTCCGCCTCAGGTATGCCTATGTCTCCGAGGCTTTGAGGGTCAAATGTGAGAAGCTCCTGTTCAAATCGGCTCACCGACAGCCAAATATGGTCAAATACACGGGAGGCATAGGCCTGAAGCGGGGTATTGGGATCAAAGTCGTCCGAGACGCTTTCCGCAGCAAAGATATCTGCCCGCAATATGGCACCGGAAGGATCCAGATACCCATTGAATATCAGGTTATTATATAGCTCCTCCTGCTGGGTCCGTGAAAGATACAGCGCGTCTAAGTCTGCCGGGAAAAGAGAAAACTCTACTTCGGCAGGGGGACTACCAGCCTCTTCCTCTGCCGCATAAAGCCTGTGGATCAGGGCATATAGTTTCTCTTTTATCCCGGAAAAATCGGTAGCCAGTATCAGCCTGGCAGCCTCAGATGGGAAAGCCGACTCATTCAGCACGCCATCGGGTGCCAGATACCCCAGCAGAATGAGCTGAGAATATATCTGATTCAGCATCCTTTCCTCCAGCCCCAGTCCGATCAGGTCTTCGGGATGTATATGCGGGAGTTGCTTCAGAGCTGAGTACACGGCGTGATATGCCGCTTCCTCCTCGAAACGGAGAATGCGGTCCTGGCTGAGTATTCCACTCTCTGATGCCTTCAGAGATCGGTAGAGGGCCCTGGCCATGCGGGCATCTCCTTCAACTTCCAGATGCTCAGGCACGAGCAAGGTGGGTAAGACCTGCTGATAGAGGGCTTGCAGCAGGGCCAGTCTGCGGGCCTGGGCTGTGGCCTGATCCGGAGCTTCGCCTGTTAGGATTTCGCGAAGTTCGGGAGCAGACGCACCATCCTCCTGCATCCAGCGGGCTACCGCCAGGGTGATCTGAAGAAGCCATAGGTTATCAGCCGATGCCCCCTTCTCCATCATACGGAAAGTCGGAAAGAGATGGGTGTCTTCGGCCACTCCGGGATCATCGAGCAGGATCGGAAACTGCGGATAAACCCGAAGGTAGGGGTCCAACGCCAGCAGCCCCAGCAGATCCAGCAGATCTGTAACCGATAGTTCCAGCATATCCCGCAAGCGGGCAAAGCGGTATAATGCCGACCACGTATCATGGTCAGGGCTGCCAGTAAATACTGACACATAAGCTCCCTCGCTGGCAGCCTGCCGGAAAGCGGTTACGAGCTGACTGAATTCTTTTTCGCTCAGACCCAGTCCTGCGAGAATACGACGCCGAAGGGGCTTGTTGGCCTGATCGAGGATATCTCCCTGAAAAGCAGCCACCTGGTAGCCGGCATAGGCCTCCGGAACGTAGGGATGCCCCGGAGCAGGAATATAGGTCTTGTCAATATGGGCATAGCGGCCATTGAAGGTGCTATGAAAAAGGTCAGCAGGATCGCCCTCTGAACCATGCCCGAGCGTATCAATCAGACCGCCAGCCAACACACAGAGGGTGGCTATAGGCTGATCATAGCTTCTGTGCAGATGCAAAAGCACTGCCAGCACACGCAGAGCGCGGGCATCGAGTACCGACCCGCAGCAACTGCGCAGGATAAGGTCCAGGTCTGTGAAAGACAACCCTGTGCGGCGGGCCAGACGGACCATACGGCTCACACGGTCAAACCAGGCCGCAGGTATTTGTTCTTCCGGACCGGACCAGACCATGTGTTGATCTTCGGCATCAAGCCGGACGTAGCCATTCAGCCCCTGATTGATATACAGATGTATAGCAGCTTCACGCTCAGAGTCGCCACTGGCGCTGAGCGATTTTGTGCTCAGTCGCTGGAAGAGCAATTCATACAATTCGGAGCCGCTCAGACCTGTTACGCGGAGAAAAGTCTCAGTCTGATGAAGGGCCTCAAGGGAGTCTTGCCCATAATCAGCCGCTACAGCATATGGCGATACAGGTGTAGTCAGCAGTTCTGCCAGTTCCGGAGTAAGGCCCAGGTACTCGCGGGCTTTTGCGTCAGGATCATCCCCCTGATGCCAGCCGGCAAACAGAGAATAAATTTCCTCTGCCCCTACCCGTAGATATGTAAGATACAGTTTAAGACGTTCATGATCCACATTGGCCGGAAGCTCAAATGGATAGCGACCAGACATGAATTTGTCATAAATATTTGACGCTTCTATATCTTCCGATTCGCCGATGGCCTGCTCCAGGATTCGGATAACCACATCGAGGTAGGGAACCATCGTGAAGGTATGGCTGGCATCGAACGGAATACCTCGCTTGATGTCCTCCCTTCGTCCGGCGGGCTGGTCCGGCTGATCAAACAGGTCGGGACGATTAAAGTAATTTTCGACGAAGCCAATCAGGTCAGCCAGATAAGCAGCCGGTGAAAATACCGTACGCGCCGGATCTCCTTGTTTAAAGTCTATGTCGCCGAAAAGCTGTTCGTAGCTCGGAAGGTCATTAACAACGGGCATGACAGAAGGGGAATAAGGAGTGAAAGTGAGTATAGAAGTAGCTTACAACCAGACAAGTGGATCAGGCGCCTGTTTTGACGCGGGAACTGCGCACATGGGGCTCGTGGCCTTGTTTAATGGCCATATATTCAAGCAGGATACGGGAGCGGATAGCTGCGGCGCGCTGGTAATATACCGTAGCGGCCTCTGCATCTCCTCCAAAAGCGCCTCCGTACATCTCAATAAAGCGGGGAAGGGGCAGAGCGGCAATCTGGAGCGCGGAGTGAATACCTTCCTGAAGCAAATACATCAGTGTCTGCTGCTCCTGTGCGGGATTGATTTTGAGAAGCCGCTGGTAGCCACGGAGCTGCTCCAGGACCTCTTTCCGCTGCCGGGAAAGGCCCTTCCACTGAAATTGTTCAGAAATATCAGCAGCCTGCAGATCAAGGTTTTCAATACCCAGATCTGGATTTTGATCCAGAAACTTTTGTAAGAAAGCAAGTTTTTTGCCAGAAGAGTCTAAGGTCTTTGACATAATACAAAGATTGCGGGAATAAGATATAGGCTCATGTCAACTGAAGCAGATCAGTCGGCAATGAGAAAGGTCAGATATGATGAGCAAGTAGGGTCGAGAGGAGCGGATGATATTCTGTACGAAAAGCGGCCTTAGGTAACAAACATATGATGGGAAAAACACCAGCTCATATCATGTAAGAGTCATAAAGCATACAAACTTTCACCCGCCACGATATAGAATCAAACGTATGCCAAATATTTTATAAAGTCAACTGTTTTATCTCATCAGGGTAAAATATTCCGAAAACTGAAGTCTTTTCCAGGGAGGCCGGACAGGAAAAGCAGACGCTGCACATGCTCCCTCATAAACCAAACATTTTGTACCGGATTTCGCTTACATCTACGCAGGTCCTACCCAACCTTTCCCCCGTAAAGATCGTCTGTCTGTTTGCACCTCAGGGGTATTTTCCCCAAACACCTGACACGTACTTACTCAAATGAAAAAACTCGCATGTGCTGCCCTGCTGATGTTCTGCATGAACGCTATCTATGCGCAATCCGGCAACCTCTTTGGCATTGTAAGTAAAAACTACTACTCTCAGGTACCCGATCCCAATAGTCCGGGCCAAACGTATGAGCAGTTTGATTCGGCTACAATCCGGCTGGGGAGCCTGAACCCGAACAGTGGTTTTGTCACGAACCTGGGCAATTATACCTATCAGAAGGCAATTAACCTGACAGGCGCAGCCCTCGACCCCTACAATGGTACCTTCATTTTTATCGGAGGATCCGACATCGTCACCTTCGATCTCACTACCGGAGCCATCGTGAATCAGGCAGCGCTGAGTAACCCTCTGGGAGCCAGCTTTTTCGATAATTTCCGCTTCAATCACTCCGACAGTACCATGTATGGCCTGGCCCGCCGCTATATTCCGGATACCCTCACAGGACTTGGCACAACCGAAATGTTTCTCGCCAAAGCCAATACGACCACAGGGGAGCTTACCCAGTTTGTTACCCCTTCCGTAGGACAGGGTTTTGCGTATGCGGGCAGTGCTATTGATCCCTACGAAATGGTGTACTATTTTTCATCGGGCTATTCGCTCGTTGGCCTGGATTTGTACGACGGGTCTATTTACAACCAGATTCCTTTTGGGCTTAATCCTGGAACGATGTTCGACAATTTTGCCTATAGCTGTGCCGATACTTCGCTATATGGACTGATTCGCCAGACCTACGTTTCATACCTATTTGATCCTACGCTGGGAGATTCTATCCTGGTGTATGATTCTACCACCGTAAAACTCGGCAAAATCAACCCTGCCACCGGAGCGATAAGCGTTGTTTCGCCCTATACCGTTGCCCAGGGAGGATACAGTATCAATGCAGGCGCAGCGATAGACCCGAATACCATGACCTACTACTACAGCAATGGAACCCATGTCATCGGTATATCCATGATTACGGGTTTATTGGCCAGCTCTGTGCCCTTTTCTTTTGCGATGGGAGATTATTTCAACCTTATGCGCAATACAGAAAACTGCTATTCGGCACAGGCCAGAAGAAAAAATGGAAGTACCTCCGTTTCGCCTGATGCGGATTTTGCCGTTTCCATGTATCCGAACCCCGGCCGCGACCTCCTGCAGGTGAGCAGCAGCCAGATCATACGCTCTGTAGAAATCGCGGCTGCCGATGGCAAAAGCCTGCTTAGTTCCGGAGTTGATGCCCTGGCACGGGGTATAGATATTTCGGATCTGGCACCAGGCATGTATGTAGTGAAAGTGGTGCTCCAAAACCAGCAGACAGTTGTGCGTAAATGGATAAAAAACTAATATTTCTAATGAAAAAACTTACCCTCATTACCCTGCTGATCCTGTGGGTCGGCCAAACCGAGGCTCAATCCGGCAGCCTTTACGGTATCGTATCCAAAAACTACTATTCCCAGGTACCTGACCCCTTTAATCCAGGTCAAACCTATGAGCAGTTTGATTCGGCTACGATCCGGCTGGGCAGCCTGGACCTGAGCACGGGCTTTGTCACCAACCAGGGCAGCAACACCTACAAGCAGTTGATTAACCTGACCGGCGCAGCCCTCGACCCTTACAACAATACCTATGTCTTCCTCGGAGCTTCCCAGCTGAGCACCATCGATGTATCCACCGGCAACATCGTAAATCAGGTACCGCTGAGCAATCCACTGGGGGAAAGCTACTTCGATAATTTCCGCTTTAACCAATCGGACAGCACCCTGTATGGCCTGGCCCGCCGGTATATTCCCGATCCCAATGGCCCCTTTGGCACCGGAGAAATTTTCCTCAGCAAAGCCAATACGAGCACAGGCGTAATCACGCAGCTTTCAACCACTTCTGTAGGTCAGGGCTTTGCTCTTGCGGGTAGTGCCATTGATCCGTATGAAATGGTCTATTACTTTTCCAGCGGAAGCACGCTTGTGGGACTGGACCTTTACGATGGCTCGGTATATAGCGAGGTGCCTTTCGGACTGCCGCCCGGCGTCATGTTCAACAATTTCACCTATAGCTGCGCCGATACGGCACTCTACGGGCTGGTACACCAGTATTATTACAGCAGCGTAGCCGATCCTTCTTTCCCAGGAGATTCTATACAGGTGATTGACTCTTCTACAGTTAAGCTGGGCAAAATTGACCCCAATACAGGAGCGGTAAGCATCCTGTCTCCCTACTCTGTGGCACCGCAGGCAGGCTTCAGCGCCAATACCGGATCAGCCATTGATCCTGCTACCCTGACCTACTACTATAGCAATGGCAGCCACCTCGTAGGAATATCCCTGGTTACGGGTTTGCAGACCAGTTACCTGCCTTTCTCGTTTGCGATGGGTGATTATTTCAACCTCATGCGCAATACAGAAAACTGCTATTCGGCACAGGCCAGGAGAAAAAAGGGAAGTACCCCCGTTTCGCCTGATCTGGATTTTGCCGTTTCCGTGTATCCGAACCCCGGCCGCGACCTCCTGCAGGTGAGCAGCAGCCAAGCCATACGCTCTGTAGAAATTACGACTGCCGATGGCAAAAGCCTGCTTACTTCCGGAGTTGATGCACTGGCCCAGGGTATAGATATTTCGGATCTGGCACCGGGTATGTATGTAGTGAAAGTGGTTTTCCAAAACGGACAGCCCTTGGTCCGCAAGTGGATAAAATCTTAATCCCTTCTCCCTACATTCATATCTTCCTGCCCGCGCTGCGTCAGCATCGGTACCAGGGTAGTAGCAAAAAGACGCGCATAGTGGCTGATTTTGTCAGCCTCTGCCCCTTCGTATAAAATTTCTCCGGAAGCGATCCAGAAGTCGCCGATCAGGGTGGCCTGTTCTACCCAGTCTTCAAACTGGCCGGGGTAGATAGGCGGGTGCATCCATCCGCCTTCCACAAGCTGCGCGAGAATACCCAGAAACTGGCTGCGCCTCAGGCGGGTCAGCTCGCGGTAGTGCACCCTGAGGGCCGGGATCCTCCGCATGATCCGCACAAAATCAAGCAGCAGAAAACGATAGGTGTACAGCATCCGGAAAGAGGCCGAAAGCGAAGCTAAGGCTACAGAGGGGCTAAATGCCTCCGCAGGCCTTGCCGCCGCTGCCTCCACCTCCGCATTGAGTTCCTCCACCAGCTGGTGGTACAATGCTGCAATCAGCGCATCGGTATTCGGGAAATGGTAGCACAGATTCCCGTGGCTGATTCCCACCGCCTGCGCCACGTCGCGCACGGTCGTCGCATCGCTCCCCCGCTCGTTAAACAGCTGCAGGGCATGGTGCAAGATCAGTTCACGGGTCTTCATGGACAAAGATAAAAAATAACTTAGAACATTTGTTCTATTTCAAACAAAATTAGTACATTTGTCCTAAATTAATCCTCATCCCTCTCCCATGCACATCCACATCATCGGCGGCGGAATCGGCGGACTGACCACCGCCATTGCTTTGCAGAAAAAAGGGTTTCAGGTCCGGGTTTCGGAAGCAGCGCCGGAGCTGCGGCCTGTGGGTGCTGGAATCATCATGGCCTCCAATGCCATGCAGATCGCGCAGCGCCTGGGCTATTATGAAGAGGTGCTCCGCGCGGGCAACCCGCTCTCCTGGTTTGGCGCTGCCGACCATCTGGGCAAAGCCCTTCAGGTCACAGACATCGCGCGGATTGCGGCGCAATATGGGGCGCCAAGTGTGGCTATCCACCGGGGGGCGCTGCAACAGGTGCTGTTACGGCAACTGCTGCCGGATACGCTTGTGCTGAACCGGAGGTTTGAGGCCATCGAAAAGCAGGATGCGGGTGGGGTGCGGGTGCGCTTTGCCGACGGCAGTACGGAAGAAAGCGATTTACTGATCGGGGCCGATGGCATCCGGTCGAGGGTACGTAAGGCGCTCTTTGGCGAAATTCCCCTGCGCTATTCGGGTCAGACCTGCTGGCGGGGTATCCTTCCGCACAGGCTGGCGGAGGTTTCGAAAGGTGTGGAGCTTTGGGGAAAAACGGGCGGCAAACGGATAGCGCTGATTCAGATAGGTGAAAATCAGGTGTATTTTTATTTCACGCTCAAGGCAAAGGCAGGGCAGTCCTTTCCCAATGATCGCGTAGCCGAATTCCTGCAGGAGCAGCTCCGGGAATTTCCGGCGGAGTATGCGGAGATCATTGGCAAGGCACAGCCGGCGGATATTTTTCACGACGACCTGCACGACTTGCCCCGGCTGGCACAGTGGCATCAGGGGTCTGTGCTGCTGATCGGCGATGCTGCCCACGCGACCACCCCCAATCTCGGACAGGGCGGCTGCCAGGCAGTCGAAGATGGCTATGCGCTGGCAGAATGTCTGGCGACACAACCCAACCCTTCACTGGCTTTTACAGCATTCGAAAAGCAGCGCCGGGAAAAGGTGGACTATGTGGTAAATACGTCTTTTCTGGTCGGGCAACTAAGCAACATAGGCGGCCCTCTGCTGTGGCCCTTGCGCAATGCAATGCTCAGAGCCACTCCCGCCTCGGTCGGAGAAGCGCAGATCGGGAAACTGATGCAATTGTGAAAATGAGTTACGCTGCAACTTCCTCAAGGTGAGCTATTTCGCCGCCGACAAACACCATCAGCCAGGCTTTCAGGTCTGAGAGGGAGCGTAACTCTTCTTTCTGCAGATAGCCCAGAAGCTGCTCCCGGCCTGTGGAAATGGTCTGCGGAAGCTGATGTGCGTCTTTTTGTTTGAGGTATTTTATCTCAAAAGCAAACTGGTGCGGTGCCGGGAAAGGGTCACGGCGCAGCAAAAGGACGTCTATATACTTCTGGCCCGACTCAAATTCGGACTTGATAAAATAGAGCTGCGAGCTGTATAAGTAGCTGATCAGCACCATTTTGACGTGCTTTTCATCGAACTGGAGCCAGTCCCGGTTGGAGAGTTGCTGAAGGGCATCAGAAACAATTTCTATCAGCGGGCGCGGGTTGTTGTGGCGGGCCATCTCGCGTACCACGGCCTGTATTTCGATAGGCTGGGCAGTCTTTTCGGTATGTTCTCTGACTAATTGGGCAAAATATCTGAAGTACAACTGCTGAATGACAGCATTGGGAATACCTAAGCGCACCTCTGCCAGATCAGGTCCCTTAATTGTGAGCATACCCATATAATACAGCAGACTGAGAAAGTCATTTGTATCGAAGGCCTTTTCAAAGCTGAATTCCGCTGTCATGGAAGCCGAAATCTCTCCCGCTTCAAGCAACTTTTCAAGAACGGCTATCCGCTCGTTTTCCTGCCCTCCCACACTAAATAGCTTCCGGATTTTGCCGTAGTCGGAGGCAATATTGGTGTCGAGCATTTCTTTTGGGCTATGGCCTCTACTCAGATACTCCTTCGTGTAATAGAGGACCATATCCGGATTATACACCCTGTTTTCGCATGATTCATCCGAAAAGCAGTAGCCATTATACCAGTGCCTGAGCATGTCCACGATCCCCGGTATGCCAGGATCTTCAATCTCCATATGAGCCAGGAGCTGCGCCACTTCTCCCTCCCTGAAGCCCATCATTTCCTGAAAAGCAGGATTTCGGCTGAGGTTGCTGCCGATATTAAACCCTGAAGTCAGGCTGTCCATCGTCAGCGGCGTAACGCCTGTGACAAAGAGGCGGTCCACAATCCCCTCTCCGGTAGCGGCTTTGATTGCTTCGTAAAACTTCCGGACAAAGCCGTTTTTACTTACGATATTCCGAAACAGACCCAGATTAAATGAAACCAGTTCATTGGCAAAATGGTCGTATTCGTCTATGAGGAGGTAAACTGGAGGGGCCTGCGTCAATTCATAAGCCTCAAATAACCGGATCAACATTTCGTTCGGGGCAGATGCGCCCAGAATTTCCTCCTTGTTGAGGTCCGGAAAAAATGACTGATATCTGCCCAGAAAACTACTTACCCCTGAGCGCACATTGCTGAGAAATCCGTTAAAAGTACCTTCCTCGCTGCTGGTATCAATACGGCTGAATTCAAATCGAAGCACCAGATAGCTGTTTGCCAGCGGCGTAGGGTTTTTTCCGATATGGTAGGTGCCAAATAATTCTGCAAACTGATCCCGGAATTCCACCCCATAATAATGCTGCAACAGACTGATAAACAGGCTCTTGCCAAATCGGCGTGGGCGGAGATAGATCAGATAAGGCTCTCCGAGGGCTTCAAGCCGGGCAATATAATCCGTCCGGTCAACGAAGTAGTAGTCCTCTGCGTTCAGACGACTAAAATCACTGATA
>RDXT01000368.1 GCA_004292985.1 Bacteroidota bacterium | reverse complement strand
CTGACCGAACAAAAAGAGGTGATGGTGATGCGTGAATTGCCGCAGCCCCGGCCCACGTATATCCTCGTCCGGGGCCAGTACGATGCCCCTTCCCGGCAGGTCTGGCCGGGCACACCTGCCTCTGTGCTGCCGCTCGACACCCTGCGCTACGCGCCCAACCGCCTCGGCCTCGCGCAGTGGCTCTTCGATCCGGCGCATCCGCTGACGGCGCGGGTGCTGGCCAACCGCTACTGGCAGCTTATATTCGGGCGGGGCCTGGTGGCTACGCCTGAGGATTTTGGCAACCAGGGTGCCCTGCCTACGCACCCCGAGCTGCTGGACTGGCTGGCTGTCACTTTTCAGGAGTCTAAATGGGATCTGCGGGCTTTGCTGAAAACGATGGTGATGTCGGCGACGTACCGGCAGGCTTCCTCTGCGGGTCCTGAACTGCGGGAGCGCGACCCCGCCAACCTGCTGCTGGCCAGAGGGCCTTCGCAGCGTCTGCCTTCGGAAATGATGCGCGACCAGGCGCTCTGCGCTTCGGGTCTGCTGGTGCGCACGGTCGGCGGTCCAAGTGTGAAACCCTATCAGCCTGCGGGCCTCTGGGAGGCGCTGGCCACCCGCAATGCGACTGTGTATGAGCAGGACCACGGGCCTTCGCTCTACCGCCGCACCCTGTACACGCTCTGGAAACGCACCTCGCCGCATCCGGCCCTGCTGAGTTTGGATGCTGCCGACCGGAGTTATTGCAATGTGCGCAGGCAAAATACCAGTACGCCACCCCAGGCGCTGGTGCTGCTGAATGATCCGCAGTATGTGGAAGCGGCACGGGTGCTGGCCGAAAAAATGATCCGCGAAGGCGGTCCGCAGCTGTCAGGCAGGCTTGTCAGGGGATTCCGTGCGCTTACGGGCCGCAAGCCCCGCGAGGAGGAAATCCGCATTTTGGAGACGATGTATATAGCTGAAAAAGAGGCTTTTAGCAAAGAGCCTGGGCGTGCGGAGAAGCTGCTCGCTACGGGGGAGTATCCCCGGGACCGGAGTTTGCCGCAGGCGGAGGTCGCGGCGCTTACGCTGGTGGCCAGCGCGATGATGAATTCGGATGAGGCGGTGATGAAGCGGTAGCCGGTTGGTGCGGGGTAATTGGGGACGGGATTTACAGGATTGACGGGATTTTTCTGTATGGGCCTGTTGCGGATCGGAGACTCCCTCACAAGCGAAAAAACCTCTGGGACCTGCCAAAGGCATGCCTGTGGCACCTGTGCGGCCTCTGTATCTCTGTGTTAAAAAACTTCTTTCCGGATCAGAGACTCCCTTACAAGCGATTTTGCTTATGTAATAAGCAGCTACGGGCAGGTGGCCACCTTACAGCGAACCTTCTGTCTCTTCTCCGCCGGGTGCAGAAACCTCCGGTGCCGGAGGGACGGGCGGCACATCGGCAGCAGGCGCAGCCACCGCACGGGCAGTTTCATCCATCTTAAAAAAGCGGCCCTGAAAAATCAGGATCACCACAATGCCGATGGAAATGCTGGAATCCGCCACATTAAAAATGGGCCAGAGCGCCGTATAGTCGCCGCCCCAGATGGGTACCCACTCCGGAATTTGTCCCTTCCATATATCAAAATAGAACATATCCACGACCCTGCCGTGAAAAATGCCCCCTTCGTATTGGTTAATGGAGGAGAAAAACGTACCGTAAAAGGTCCGGTCAATGATATTGCCCAGCGCACCCCCAAAAATCATGGCCACAAAATAGGGAAGGGGTGACTTATGTGTGGAAATGCGGTACAAAATATAGCCGATCGCGCAGACGGCTGCAATGGAAAACAGCGAAAGGATCAGTTTACCTGTAACATCATCCATCTCGACGCCCACACCCGAAAGAATTTTCGGAATCGTGAGTCCAAATGCGGCACCTTTATTTTCGATAAAATAGATTTTAAAGAAATTACCGAGAACCTGAATTTCGTCCCCCAGCTGCATATTCAGCTTAACCAAAATTTTGGATAGCTGGTCCACTACGATGATCACCCCTGCGAGGAGGAAAAATTTACGTGCCTGTTTCATACTTCTTCGTTAGGCTCGGTGGGTTTAATCTGGTTTTTGGCAACAACGGTGGTGGTGGCATGTGGCACGAGGCGCAGCCGCTCTTTGGGGATCAGCTCTCCGGTGACGCGGCAGATGCCATAGGTACCGTTTTGAATGCGGACCATAGCGTTTTCGAGGCCCCGGATAAATTTACCCTGGCGCTCTTTCAGAATTTCCATCTCCTCCTTGTCGCGGCTGTCGTTGCCCAGCTCGGCAAAGTTGGTATTGTCGGCAGAGCCGCTGCTAAACTCGCGGATCATTTCGGAGAGCCGTTTAAACTCGTTCCGCGACTCTGTCAGCTTCTGGAGGATGATTTCGCGAAATTCATCCAGTTCAGCCTTGGTGTAAAATCGTTTTTCCATTTCCGTGTAGAGCCCTCATGAATCACACCGGTTACCCGGCAGTTATTTTGCGTAGTGCAATTTTACCCTTGACCTCATTTACTTCCACTTCCTCAGCGTCTGTCATTTCCTCAGCGGGCACCAGCACAAGTTCATCTGCGAGGGTTTCGCCGCTGATATAGGAAGTCCAGTTTTGTACGGCATCATTCCATATTTCGTTTTGCGAAATCTGCACACGGATATGGTCGCTTACCTCCAGACCACTGCTTTTGCGCAGGTTCTGGATGCGGTTCACAAATTCGCGGGCCAGCCCTTCGTGGATCAGGTCCGTATCCAGCTCGATGTCGAGCGCCACGGTATAAGGCCCGTCGGTAGCCACAGACCAGCCGGGGATGTCATCGCTCAGCACTTCAACTTCTGCGAGGGTAATCTCAAAGGGGCCGGAGGGCATCTGAAGGGTATATACGCCTGAAGCTTCGAGGTCGCGGATATCGTCCTGGCTCAGGGTAGAGAGGCTCGGGCCGATCTCCTTGATGCGGGGTCCGGCCTTGGGTCCGAGCAGTTTAAAATTCGGCTTCACTTTTTTGACCAGCAGCGGATCATTTTCGGGTAAAAATTCCACCGCTTTTACATTCACCTCCGCAGCTACCAGTGCCGAAACGGCCTGAAGCTGCTCCCGGAGGCCCGGATCGAGCAGGGCCACTTTGGCATGCGACAGAGGCTGGCGCACCTTCAGCTTTTCCTTGCGCCGGATGCTCAGGATCAGGGAAGTGATGCGCTGGGCCATCTCCATCCGCGACTCTGCCACCGGATCGATG
>RDXT01000367.1 GCA_004292985.1 Bacteroidota bacterium | reverse complement strand
TTACCGTAAATATCCCCCCGACCTGGATCCCGTCGAAAGCGGAGATTTTTTGCTCCAGGGTAGTAACTTTTCCATTGCCCTTGGGGCTTTCCTGGGCAAATATTCGTGCAGGCAGGATCGCCAGAAGAAACAGACAGGAGATAACAGCAGATTTCATAAGGGACAGGCTTAATAGATGCTGTCAAATTTAGGCATTCACGCCTCAAAATGAAAGCGGTTTTTATGCGTAGGGGATTGCGGGATTACGCGCAGACCCCTACGCACGGAGCCGAAATCCCGCAAAACCCTATACCCCTTATTTCCCCTATCCCCTTCTTTACTGCACCACCACCTTCCGCGTCGCTGCCCGCCGCTCATTGGACAGGCTGCCCTTGTTCAGCACCACCTGGATCAGGTATGTGCCGGCACTGAGATCAGCCACTTCCAGGCGGATGCCGTTGTCGCCGGGAAATACGCGCAGAGGCTCACTTTTGAGCACCCTGCCGCGCAGGTCCATCAGCTCCACGTGGGCAGGCTGCATGTGCTTCCACTGAAAGGAAACCTCGATGTATTCCGTCGCCGGATTCGGGAATATCTTCAGGTTCAGCGCTTCGGTGAGCAACGGATCGGAAGGTGTCGGCAGATCGGGCAGGTCGGGTGTGGTATCGCAGGTTTTATCCGCCACATAGTCAATCACATTCCCGCCCGGCTCGATGAAGTTATCATTCACCAGAGGCAGTTTCTGATTTGACAAAGGATACCAGCCCACTTCGTCGAGGGTACCGTTGTTGGCGCCCATCCAGTCTTGCAGCAGGGTCGTAAATACCCGGCGGTAGTCATACTGGTAGCCGACGAGGTTGTTGTTGTCGAGGGTCGTCAGGTTGGGATTTTGTCCCGAAACACCCGGATTTACCCCCTTGCCAAAAACCATCATCGGTGCTGCGGTGCCGTGGTCGGTGCCCCAGGTGCTGTTTTCGGCCACCTGGCGTCCAAATTCGGAGAAGGTGACGGTCATCACGCGGTCTTCGAGGCCCAGGCCCAGCAGATCGTTCTGGAAAGCGCGGATCGCCTCCGAAAGATGGTACAGCAGGGCGCTGTGGCCACCGAAAGAAGGTTTGTCCGGAATCCCCTGGTTGGCGTGGGTATCAAATCCATACATCCGCACCAGAAATATCTTCGTTTTACATCCCCCTGAGAGCAAACGGGCTACGGTTTTGAGCTGGGGAGAAAGCTGGTTCTGGTAATAACTACCTCCCTGGGTGTGATAGGTAAGGGGATATACAACGCCGGGGGTATTGCTGCCCTGGTTAAATACGGCATTGATGCGGTCTGCATAGACGTTGGTAGTTTTTTCGATCTCGACAATGTAGCGAAGCTCATCGCCATACTCAGAGGCCGGAAAGGTATCTGGCAGCGCGCCACCCACGCCATTGGCCAGGTTATAAAATCCATTCGGATCATTGCTCATGGTCAGTCCCATCGGGATACCTGTCTGGCGGTGAAAGCCCAGCGACACAATGTGGCTTCCAAACTCCAGTCCGGGCGGGTCTGCCATGTCCGGATTGGGATAACTGTCGGGATAATAGGGGAATCTCCGGTTCAGGTAGCGGCCAAACCATCCCGACTGCGGATTAATGGGCATCGTATTCTCTTCGAGGCCCGAAAGCCAGATGTCGGTGCCCCTGAAATGCGATCCGTTGAGGTTTGGGTAGCTTACATTCTGGATAAAGCGCGCCTTTCCCTGGTCATACAGCTCTTTCATGCCCGTAAGGTCGGGGTGAAGGCCGATTTGCTGGTTGGAGGGCAGGCTGGAGTCGAGGGTAATGTATTTGCGGAGGCCCGTCTCGGGAATGCCGATGATGGGGCGGTAGTTGCGGTAAATACTGTACTGGTCTAAGGGCACGAGGGTGTTGAGACCGTCGTTTCCTCCGTGGAGCTGCACGATCACCAGCACCCGGTCGTTGATGTCGTCGCAGGTAAATGCGGAAGGCATCAGGGCCTGGCTCAGTGCCCGGATCGGCATTCCGTTGAGCGCGAGAGGGGCCAACCCCATCGGCAATATGCTTTTGATAAAGTCTCTTCTTTGCATAAGAAAAAGATTGATCTGAGGTTAACCTAATTGAAACTCAGGGCTTTGCAGAATGGCCCGTACCAGCTTCGCAATTTGTGGACGCACATTTAGATCGCTGCCGGTGCTTACGTAGTTGTCCCACTCCATCTGCCAGTTGAGCGGCGTGAGCGAGTCGAGCAGCGCCTCATTGGTCAGATAGTCCAGGCGCGGGGTATCCAGGGTTTCGGGCAGGAGATAGTTCACCAGTTCTGACACGAGGTGCTTTGCGATCCGCGCTCCCGGGTGCGGTCCCGGATTTCCGATCGCATCCTGGCCATTATAAGGGGTAATATTGGTGGGATCATTGACAAAAGCCATCAGGTCGAACATCAGTTCGGGAGGGCCGTCTATGTGTTCATCCGCGATCGCGTAGCGGGCAGGCAGAGCCTTGGAGCTGATCCAGAGGCGGTTAAAGTCGGGTGCCTGAAACACAGGCTGGTATCCTGCCACTTCGGGCGGGGCAAAGAGGTCAAAGCAGGCCTCTTCCAACAGTGACTGCATACCCCAGCGGTAAAAAGTGACATAAGAGTCAAATACACTCACCGCCGGATCGGGTGGCACCAGTTTGAAATAGCGGATCATCTGGCTCTGTAATTCCAGCGGCGATTTAAACAGCGCACCGATGATTTCATTGCTGCTGTCGCTGTCGTCTTCGTCATAAAAATGCTGGCTTTTCAGCAGGGTCTTCAGCGCATCGGCCAGTACAAAATTATTGTTTTTAAAGGACTGTGCCAGCGGCTGGATAATGTCGGTTTCTACCTCTGCCGTCACATGATAGCTCACAAAAAAGCGGTATAGGCGGCGGATAATGTATTCGGCGGTGGCATCCTGAGCAAAGATCATTTCCACAAAATTCGACACTTCCTGGATCATGCCCGGCGCGGTAATGCTGCCATTGATGATCTGGTTGTTGAATCGCGCCGAAAACTGCTTGCTGGTGGTGTCGTGGCGGGAAATATTGGGCGTTGCGCGGGGAAGACCGGTATCCGGATCCCAGCCCAGGGGATCGGCCCAGTCGTCGTTGCGCACAAAGCCTGTCATGAGCCTTGCGCCCTCGGTTACATCCTGCTCGGTGAAGGTCGTATAGTCTCCCGGACCTGCGCCGGGGCCTTTGCCGATGGTAAACAGCTCCAGAAACTCCC
>RDXT01000366.1 GCA_004292985.1 Bacteroidota bacterium | reverse complement strand
AGGCCCAGAAGTTCCTTCGTTTTTTCATCGAGCGCCCCCGCCTGGTAGGTGTTGGTGTCGAGGTTGTATATCCGCTTGATAATCAGCGAGTCACTGCCCAGAATGCGCTCGTTCATCCGGGCGCGGTAGTCGTTAAATTCGGTAAGCATGGGAGAGAAATGTTAGGATTCAACAAATGATTCATTCAGGGAATCAACAAATCTCCTATTTTCACGCCGTAATCAAAAGGCAAATGAAATACCTCAACGAAGCTCATATCGAGGGCAAACGCGCCCTGATCCGCGTGGACTTTAATGTGCCGCTCAATGAGCAGCTCGAAGTCACGGAAGACAACCGCATCCGGGAAGCGATTCCTACGATCAAGTACATCCTGGACAATGGGGGTTCTTGTGTGCTGATGTCGCACCTCGGACGGCCCAAGGGCGGACCGGAGGATAAATTCAGCCTCCGCCACACGGTCTCTACCATTCAGAGCTATGTGAATGTACCTGTACATTTTGCGCCTGACTGTGTGGGAGAAGAAAGTTTTGCCCTGAGTGCTGCCCTGAAGCCCGGCGAAATCCTGCTGCTGGAAAACCTGCGCTTTTACAAGCAGGAAGAGGCTGGCGATGAGGCATTTGCGCAGCAGCTGGCCCGCCATGGCGACTTCTATGTGAATGATGCCTTCGGCACAGCCCACCGCGCCCACGCGAGCACAACGATTGTAGCCAAATTTTTTGAAGAAAAATATTGCGGTTTCCTGCTCCAGCGTGAGCTTGAAAATGCCGACCGGGTGATCAAGCATGCGGAAAAGCCGGTATGCGCCATCGTAGGCGGCGCCAAGGTCAGCGACAAGATCCTCATGATCGAAAACCTGATGGACCGCGCCGACTATATCCTGATCGGCGGAGGCATGGCCTTCACCTTCCTTAAGGCCAAAGGCTACAATGTGGGCAAGTCGCTCCTCGAAGCAGACAAGGTGGCTGTGGCTGCCGAGCTGTATGAGACCGCCAACAAAAAAGGCGTGCGCCTGCTCACTCCGGTGGACTCTGTGATCTCCGACATTTTTGGAGAAGGGGGCAAAGTGGGTATTGTGCGGAATGAGGACTTCCCGGATGACAGCATGGGCCTCGACATTGGTCCCAAAACCTTCGAGCTGTATTATGATGTGATCCTGGCTTCCAAAACAATCCTCTGGAATGGTCCGATGGGCGTTTTTGAGATGGATACCTTTGCCAAAGGTACGCTCGCGGTGGCCCATGCGGTGGTAGAGGCTACTGAAAAAGGCGCTTTCTCGCTCATCGGTGGCGGGGACTCGGCAGCGGCGATCGCCAAGGCGGGCATGGAAGACCGGGTATCGTATGTCTCTACAGGTGGTGGCGCACTGCTGGAGTACCTGGAAGGCAAGGTGCTGCCGGGTGTGGCTGCGCTGGGATAAGGCTGGAATCATAGAGACAGGATGAACATGATTGGCAGGATTTCTTCGCGCAAGGAATCCTCCTTCCTGTAGCGGCGATATGAGTCGCTGCAACGGGTATTGTAAAAAAATCCCTGCGGCAGCTGTTAACCTTTTTCCCGTCTGAGCATTTACGTTAAACATTAAACCCTTAACGTATATCAGATATGGAAAAGATACAGCAGAGGCAGTCCTCCGGCGGAGCTGTCCGGGTAGCGGCACTTCTCAGCCTGATGGTCCTTTTTGCCTGCAAGCCTGAAGCACCGGTAGGCCCGGAAGACAAAAAAATCTACACACCCGTGAGCACCCTTCGCGGGGAAGCTCCTTTTCCCGTCGGTACAGCGGTGCAGTCCGGCAGAATTGACCAGTCCAGCTACGCCAATCTGATCAACAAAGAATTCAGCAGCATTACGGCCGAGTATGAGATGAAGCAGGATGTCATCCACATGGGGCCGGGCAGCTACGAATGGGGAAGCTCCGATGCGATTGTGGATTTTGGGGTGAAAAACAGCATCCGCGTACATGGGCATGCCCTGCTCTGGCACAGTTCTGCGCCTGCCTGGTTCGACACCTACTCCGGCGACAATGCCGCTTTCGAGCAGATGATGAAAACCTATATCCAGACCGTCGTTACGCGCTACAAAGGCAAGGTCGCGAGTTGGGATGTGGTCAATGAGGCTTTTGAAGATGGCAGCGGTGCCTACCGCAACACGATCTATTACCAGAAAATGGGCCCTGATTATATCGCCAAATGTTTTCAGTGGGCGCATGAAGCTGATCCCGATGCGCTGCTTTTCTACAACGACTACGGCGCGGAGTACGACAACAGCAAGCGTAAGGCCATTGTGGAGATGATCGAAGACTTGAAGGCGCGGGGCATACCCATTCATGGCTTTGGGTTTCAGATGCACATCAATTACAACTGGCCTTCGCTCTCCGAGCTGACCAAAGCCCTCGATGCCTTGAAGGCCACGGGCCTGAAAATCCATTTCTCCGAGCTGGATGTCCGGATGAATCCCGCTAATGACCTCACCAGTTTCACGGAGGCCCGCGCCCTCGCGCAGGAAGAGCGCTACCGGGAGATCGTGACCCTGTACAAAACGCTCCCGGCGGAGCAGCAGTTTGGCATCACGCTCTGGGGCATCAAAGACAATGAAAGCTGGCTGCTCAACTTCTGGGGTAATCCGGAGTGGCCTTTGCTGTTTGATTCGGATTTCCGGTATAAAATTGCGCACCGGGGGATGGTGGAGGGGTTGTGAGGGGTCTTCGACCGGGGTAAGGTGTTTCACGCAAAGACGGAGAGACGCAGAGATGCAGACATATCTTTGGCATCCGCACCTCTGCGTCTTTGCACCTCAGCGCTCTCTGCGTGAAATCCACCTCCAGACCCGAAACAATCTTTCTCACACAGGTGCCATAGTCAAGCCTTCGGCAGGGTTCTGCGTTTTTTGTATATTGGGGCTGGGTATAATCAGCTCCGGGTATGAAAATACGGATTCTCCTATTACTTGCCATGTTGGCGATAGCGGCTTCTGCATGCAGAACGCCGAAGTATGTCTCTTATGTCTGCGGATTGGCGCGCAGTATTGTGGTTTACCCGGAATTTGAACTGTATAGTTTTCGTGGATTTATTGATGCAGAGCATCATAGCCCCTTGTCCGTCATTCACTTTGATGCACAGCGGGTGTATTCCCCGGACTATAGCCCTCCTGCACGATTTGTTGCGTCAATAATACCAATTTAATTTACCGAAGTCAAAGGTAAGTTCATTGAACGCCCTGTCAAAACAGTTTACCGT
>RDXT01000365.1 GCA_004292985.1 Bacteroidota bacterium | reverse complement strand
TCGGGTTCGGAGGCAAAGAGGGTCACATCAAATCCTTCGGGTACCTGAATGAGCTTCATAGATTCTTCTGCGGAAAGCGGAAGCTGGTATTTGGGGGCAGGATCGCGTTTTTCGTAGTTGGGAATCACCGCATCCTGGTAGCTAAGGCTGGGCATAGCGGGCAGTTGCGACCAATAGCCGCGCACTTCCTCGCCTACCGACCAGAGAATGCCTTTTTCGATCAGCGCATGAAATGCGGGCTGGCTCCAGGTGCGGGCATCGTGGCCATAGGCGGTATAAAACACACGGCCTTTGCCTTCCTCGCGTACCCAGGTCCAGGGTTCGTGTCCGGCGCTGTCCACCCGCTCCATCAGCACGGTGCGGTCATTGCTCAGGCCGCTGTGCACATAGGTTTCGTCCCAGGTTTCAAAGGGGCTAAGTCCCTCTGTAACAGGATGTTTAACGTCAGTCATTGTGGCAGTAAATGTGCCGGTGCCGTGGTGGTCAAATCGTCCGCCGACCAGAGCCAGAAAGCTCTTCGAATTGCGGAAGCAGTGTGAAGCACAGTGAATGGGCAGAAAACCGCGTCCGCTGCGCACAAATTCGAGCAGGGCTTTTTCCTGCGGGGCTGTGATGCTGTCGTGGTTGGCATAGAGCATCAGCGCGTCATAGTGGGCCAGCACCTCAGGGTTGAGGTCGTCGGGGTTGTCGGTGTAGGTAAAGTTGATGCCTTTGCGCGTCAGTCCGGCTGCCAGCATGGGCATAAACTGCTCTGAATTGTGGTGCTCGCTTTTATGACCGAGAAAAAGCACCTCGATCTTGCGCGGCCCCGTGAGGCGGGAGTAGGCACTGCGGTTGCAGGTAAATACTACGCCGGAGATCAGGGCGATCAGGAGCAGGGGCGGCAGGAAAGGCAGGAGCCTCCGCGCCGAACGGAGAGGGGGTAGGGATAAATTCATAGTCCTTTTTATTGACTTTCGCAGGGAAAGATTAAGATACAAGATCAGGGAGATTCGTCCGCAAATCTTTCTCAATTTTTACCAATACTTCCTTTAATTTGACCTGAATATCGGATAAATTGCGTATTATAGATTAAAAAAGGCTATTTACCCCGGATGAAAAGCGCCCTTCGCAAATCGGCTATACCCCACGATCAGGTCTTTGTGGTCAAAGAGCTGCACGAACCTCATTTTGACCCCAACTGGCACTTTCACCCTGAATATCAGCTCTTTGCGGTACTTGAAGGGAGCGGTACCCGCTTTGTGGGCGATCATATCCAGCCCTTCGGGCCGGGCGAACTGGTGTTTACGGGTCCGGACCTACCCCACCTCTGGCGCAGCGACAACGCCTACTTTGCCCCCGGCTCAGGACTGATGACGCATGGCATTGTAGTCTATTTTCATGCCGATATGCTGGGGAGCCATTTCTTTGAAAAAAAGGAAATGTACAAGCTGCGGCTCCTGCTCGACCGCGCCCGGCGGGGCATCGAAGCCGGACCGGAAACCAGCGCCCGCGTTATTCCTATGCTTCAGCAACTTGTTCGCTGTGAAGGTTTTGCGGGTGTGCGTCTGTTGCTCGACCTCTTAGATACGCTCTCGCAGGCCAGCGACCTCAGGCTCATCGTGGCCGAAAATTACAGCAACCTCAACGAGGAAAAAGACACGCGCCGCATCAACGATGTCCACCATTATGTGCTCGATCATTTCCGCACGGGCGTAAGCCTCGAAACCGCCGCCAGCATCGCTAACATGAGTCCGGCGGCTTTCAGCCGCTATTTCAGCGCCCGCGCCAACAAAAACTTCTCCACTTTCGTGAGCGAGGTGCGGATCGGCCATGCCTGCCGCCTCCTGCTCGAAGACCAGCTCAGTGTGATCCAGATCAGCTACGAGTGCGGCTTCCGCACGCTCTCCAATTTTAACCGGCAGTTTAAGGCCGTGACAGGCAAAAGCCCGAGGGCGTATAAAAAGGCGTATGAGGGGGTGATGTGAAGCGCAGATTTCCGGGCCGCACACTACAGAATATCTCTTATCTTTGAGAAAAACCCCTATGAAGCCCCTCTTCACACTCCTGTTATGCCTCCTGCCCCTCCTGACAGACGCGCAGGTACAACTCTACGACTCCTGGGAGAGCGCCCAGAAAGCAGCTATCGGCACAGACAAAGATATTCTGATCGTGCTGACGGGAAAAGAATGGTGCAGGCCCTGCAAAGCGCTCGAAGCGGAAATCATGCAAAACCCGGAGTTTATCGCGTATGCGCAGGAGCACCTGGTGATTTTTGAGGTTGATGTCACCATCGCCTCCATCGGAAAACCCAACTCCAAAGCAGGAAAACTGCACAAAACGTACAGCGAAAAACACAATGCCCCGGAGTTTCCTTCCATGATTCTGACCGATCAGGCAGGAAATGAAAAACTGAAATACGTAGAAAAACCTACCTTTGAAGCGTTCATGGCTGCTCTGGCAAGCGTACATCCTTAAAAACCCTTTCACCTCACCCCTACCCCTTGTTGTATGAAGTTTATTAAACCTGCGCTGACCTACTTATTTGGTGCGTTTATGATTCTGGGCGGAATCGCGCACTTCACAAGCCCGGAGATGTACCTGAAGTTCCTTCCTGAGTTTCTGCCCCGCGAGCTGATTAATATATTGGCGGGTGTTGCCGAAATTGCGGTAGGCATAGGGGTATTTATCCCGCGCACAAGATCCTGGGCTACCCTGGGTATTCTGGTGATGATGCTGGCCTTTTTACCGCTGCATATCATAGATGTTTTCAAGGCAGATCCGGCCATTGGCAGCCACGAAGCAGCGCTGATACGCCTGCCCCTTCAATTTGTATTTATTGCATGGGCGTGGTATATTAACCGGAGAGAAAAAACCCCAGGTTAATCTTTTTTTATGACGCGCCTACTACTTATCAGCAGCCTGTGTGCACTTCTGCATACGGGACTCGTGGCACAGATCAAAGTCAGCAGCAACTCCCGTTACCTCTCCACCCAGGACGGAAAACCCTTTTTCTGGCTGGGTGACACCGATTGGGAATTGTTTCACCGCCTCACACGCGAGCAGGCCCTTGTTTTTCTGGATACGCGGCAAAAGCAGGGCTTTAATGTGATTCATGCCGTAGCGCTGGCAGAAGAAAACGGCCTCCGTGCACCCAACCGCTACGGCGATTTGCCCTTACTCAATGAAGACCCCACCCAACTGGCCCTTACGCCCGGCGCTGATCCGGCCAGCGCAGAGGAATATGACTACTGGGACCAT
>RDXT01000273.1 GCA_004292985.1 Bacteroidota bacterium | reverse complement strand
GCGATAAGCCTCAGGTTTTGGTACCAGGCATTTCCGCCCTCGACCGTCGCGTGGCGGATGTCATACTGGCTGCCCAAGGTGCCGGGCGGAAGGTCTTTGAGCACCTCCCAGAGGTCCCAGATCGCCGCGCCGAGGTAGTTGCCGGTGTGGTTTTGGTAGGCGCCCTGCATGCCGCTTTCGGCACTGAGAGCTGCCAGAGCTGTCAGCTGGCCTTTGTATTTCTCCAGCGATACAGGCACAGGCACATGCTCCGGGTAACTCAGCCAGCCGCTGCGATAGACCGAAAAACCTGCCTTGCGGGCTTCTTTCAGCACCGTTGCGCTGCTTTCGTCTGCCTCCGTGAGGGCCGTGGTCATCATGTGGGGCCGCAGGCCCTGTTTTTTCATGGCGGCTACCGCCTGAGGCAATTCTTCGCTCACCCGCTCCGGAGCCACATGACCGCCGGGCCGCACCGTGAGATCGAGTCCGGCAAAGCCCATGTCGCGGGCCGCCTCTGCCATCTGGTCGTAGTTCAGGAACTGGAGGTGCTTGGAGAACATGTGCAGCGAAATCTCCTCCTCCGGGCTGAGTGCCGCAGCAGGCAGGAGGGTGGCCGCGAGGCCCAGGGCGGAGGTAGAGAGGAAAGTTCTTCGGGTAGGCATAGGGGGAATGTTACATGTGAAAGCAATCTTATATCCGTATATTGTATATATCAAAGGCTCGTCATTCATTGACCTGTGGGCCAGATAGTTTATGCTTTGTGAGGAGGTAAAGCGTACAAAAAACGAGTGAGAGCTTCTCTCCAAAGGTCTGTAAATGGAATTTTGGTTTTTTACTGAATACCCGCAGGGTTAGACTGGATTTTGCGTTACGACAGGCCTTTTTCTCATATGTTTTCTTGTCCAAATAACGATAAGTGGGGTAATCAGAACTGTTGGTAACAGCCATGCAATGACGCCGGGTAAAATTCGATTGTTTACGACTAAAAAAGCGGTTACCGTCGCAATATAGCTGGCTGACATTCTCTGGATGTGAGTAGTAAGCCAATAATTTACATATGTTGATCCTCCCCGGAAATTTTGAGTATCCTGATACACGAAAAGAATGCCAATACTCCCAAACAGCAGAAATACGATTCCGAAATAGTTAGATTGAATGATTTTTATCCCCCCAAAAACGATAAAAGCAATCCCAAAAAGTAACATTGTACCCGTCAACAGCCAGTCAACATAGGTGACGTCAGAGATTTTCTTCTTTTTCAGGTATCTCTTCCCCGTCAACAACATATACGTTGTAAATATTCCAATTATGAAAAGAAAATAATTGGGATGTAAAAAGCACATTGGAAGAGCAACCAGTGCGGCGCTTAACATGCAGGAGAAGTATATTTTCCCAAGAAGCTTATGCCGCTTATCCCCTTTTTTTAAAAGCAAAATAAGAAGCCCAAGCAATAAACTTGCAGACCCGCAGACAATATGAATGGTAAGCAGAAGGGTGAAAGCATCCATAGGTAGGTGTAGTAATCGTAGCCAAAAATGTATTGTGTGCGGGATGTTAAGCCAGGAGCGTATAGCAATATCCGTTTTCCCGCTGCCAAATACAAGCAGGGCGCTGTGCCTGAGCAGCCAACCACCGCCTCACCCATCCCCATACAAAAAACAATCCCTATCTTGCCAGCCTAAGCCCCCTTTTTATGCCCCAAGCATACCTCATAGACGGTGTCCGCAGCCCCATCGGCAGCTTTGCCGGGACACTTGCGCCTGTCCGCGCCGACGATCTGGCTGCGCATGTGCTCCGCGAACTGATGGCCCGCCACCCGGCCCTGCCACCCGATGCCATCGAAGATGTGATCCTCGGCTGCGCCAACCAGGCCGGTGAAGACAACCGCAACCTCGCCCGTATGGCCCTGCTCCTGGCCGGGCTGCCCTGGTCTGTGCCGGGCGAAACGGTAAACCGCCTCTGCGCCTCTGGCCTCTCGGCCCTGGTCCACGCCCGCCGCGCCATCGAAAGTGGCGACGCCGACCTGCTCATCGCCGGTGGCGCCGAACACATGACCCGCGGACCCTGGGTGATCTCCAAAACCTCCGCGCCCTGGGGCCGCGATGCCGAAATGCACGACTCTTCCTTTGGCTGGCGCTTCATTAATCCCCGCATGCAGGAACTATATGGCACCGACAGCATGGGCCAGACCGCCGAAAACCTCGCGCGGCAGTTTCAGATCAGCCGCGAAGACCAGGACCGCTTTGCGGCGGCCTCCCAGCAAAAAGCTGCCGCTGCGCAGGCCCGCGGACGGCTGGCGCAGGAGATCGTGGCAGTGCCCATCCCACAGAAAAAGGGCGAGGCCCTGCTGTTTTCGCAGGACGAATTTGTGAAACCCGATACCAGCGCCGAAGGTCTGGCGCGCCTGCGTCCGGCCTTTGCCAAGGACGGTACAGTTACTGCGGGCAACTCTTCGGGCCTCAACGATGGATCTGCCGCGTTGTTAATTGCCTCAGAATCAGCTATTCAACAATATTCACTTCAACCTCTGGTACGGGTAGTTGCCTCAGCGGTGGTAGGGGCCGAGCCCCGGATCATGGGCATCGGCCCTGTGGAGGCTACCCGGCTTTTGCTGAAAAAAACAGGTCTCCGTTTAGACCAGATAGACCATATCGAACTGAATGAGGCATTTGCCGCGCAGGTGCTGGCCTGTACCCGGAGCCTGGGCCTGGAAGACGGTGACCCCCGCATCAATCCCAACGGCGGAGCGATCGCCCTGGGCCACCCGCTGGGGATGTCGGGCGCACGCCTGGCGCTGACTGCTGCCCGCGAACTGGCGCTGACAGGCAAACGCTACGCCCTTTGTACCATGTGTATCGGGGTGGGGCAGGGCTATGCGCTGCTGCTGGAGCGGGTGTGATCAGGACTGAATCTGCCCGGCCATTACATTAAAAAAGCGTGCATCGCGCCCCGCTTCGGCAAACAGGGCTTCCATACGTTCGCGGGAGGTGTCTGTGAGGAAAATCTGGCCGCTCACGTCGGTCTCCAGGATGCGGGCGATGCGCTGGAGGCGCTTTTCGTCGAGCTTGTCAAAAATATCGTCGAGCAGGAGGAGGGGAGCTGTGCCGCTGCGTTCGCCGAGCAGCGTGTATTGGGCCAGTTTCAGCGCGATAACAAAGGTTTTTTGCTGCCCCTGTGAGCCATAATGCCGCACCGTGCGCCCATTGATGCGAAACTGAAGGTCGTCACGGTGAATGCCGCTACTGGTATAGCCGAGGGCGCGGTCTTTG
>RDXT01000272.1 GCA_004292985.1 Bacteroidota bacterium | reverse complement strand
TGGCAGTGAATGTATATACCCTCGCCAAAGCCCCTTCCAAACTGGCCGACATCAAAGAGGACAAAACCCATGTATTTTCGGGCGTAGTCTCCAAACTGCACGCTTTCGGGCCTGATTTTAAACCACTTCAGGAGAATTTTTATGTCGAGGCCAAAGGTATGCTCGAAGTGACTGCCGAAGCCAACTATGTGATACGCCTCGTGAGCGACGATGGCTCCCGCCTGACCTTAGACGGCAAAGAGCTGATTCTCAATGACGGATTGCATGGCGATGTGCCTGTGGATGCCGAAATTATCCTGAAGCCGGGCAAACACCCTTTTAAAGTTGACTATTTCCAGGCAGGCGGTGGTGCGGCGATTTCGCTTCAGTGGGCCAAATATGGAGATGAAGATTTTCAGGTGATCCCGGAGGAGGCGCTGAGCTTCGACGCTGCCGACCTCAAAGAAGTCGTGCCGATGGCTTCTGCCGACGAGCTGATCCGCCGCGTGCCCGGCGATGCCAGCCCGCTGACGAGCGTTCACCCTTCCTTCGATCTTAGCCAGGCAAGACCCAGCTCCTTTAAACCCAAAGTGGGCGGTCTCGATTTCCTGCCCGATGGCCGTATGGTCGTTTCTACCTGGGACTCCGCAGGCTCCGTATTTGTGCTGGGCAACCTCAGCCAGCCCGACCCGGAGAAAATCACCGTTACCCGCATTGCGGCAGGACTGGCCGAGCCGCTGGGCCTCAAAGTTGTGGACGGACAAATCTATGTGCTTCAGAAACAGGAACTTACCCAGCTCATTGACCGCGACGGCGATGGCATCACCGATGAGTACCGCACCGTGTGCAACGGCTGGCGGGCCTCTGCCAACTTCCACGAGTTTGCCTTCGGCCTGGTGTATAAAGATGGCTTTTTCTACGGAACCCTGGCCACTGCCATCAATCCCGGCGGCGCGAGCACACAGCCGCAGATTCCGGATCGTGGCAAGCTGGTAAAAATCAACAAAGAAACCGGGGCTTTTGAATTTATCGCTTCGGGCCTGCGTACTCCCAACGGCATCGGCTTCGGGGTGGATGGGGAGATGTTTATCGCCGATAACCAGGGCGACTGGCTCCCTTCGAGCAAAATTCTGCATGTGAAACCCGGCGCGTGGTATGGCTCCCGCTCGGTGGACTTTGCCGGTACAGCCACCCTCAAAGAAACCCCTCCGGTTGTCTGGCTGCCCCAGGATGAAATCGGCAACTCCCCAAGTCAGCCGATTAATATTGAAACAGGTGCCTACAAAGGCCAGATGCTGCATGGCGAAGTAACCAACGGCGGTCTGAAACGGGTATTTGCTGAGAAAGTCAATGGCCAGTACCAGGGCGCGGTATTTCACTTCAGCCAGGGCCTCGAAGCCGGGGTAAACCGCCTCGTGTGGGGGCCTGACGGCGCGCTGTATATAGGCGGCGTGGGCAATCCGGGCAACTGGAGCCATGTGGGCAAAGAGTGGTATGGCCTTCAGCGGATGAAGTTTAACGGGCAGAGCACCTTTGAAATGCTGGCCGTGCGCGCCCGCAGCAATGGCCTCGAAATCGAGTTTACCGAGCCGCTGCAGGTCAATGAAGGATGGGAAAAATCGGATTATGCCATACAGCAGTTCCGCTACCAGCCTACCATCAACTATGGCGGACCGAAATTAGACCAGAAAAACCTCGTGATCCGCTCGGTGAATGTATCTGAAGACCGCAAAAAGGTGTTTCTGGAACTTGAAGGCATGAAAGCGGGCCACGTGCTCTATGTGCACCTGATGAATCACTTTGTCAGCGCCGAAAATCACGAACTGTGGACCACCGAGGCCTGGTACAATATGAATGAAATTCCGCAGCAGATGCCGGGTTTCGTTTCATCAGGCAAATATGAGAAACGTATTGATAATCAACTGACTGCGGCTGAAAAGGCTGCGGGCTGGCGGCTGCTTTTCGATGGCAAAACCTTCACTGGCTGGCATACCTACGGCAAGCAGGAAGTCGGCTCTGCCTGGAAAGTAGAAGCAGGCACGATCACCCTCGCAGGCGCCCGCGATGGCTGGCAGACCCGTGGCGGCGGCGACATCGTGACCAACGAAGACTTTGAAAATTTTGAGCTGACCCTCGAATGGAAACTGGTCCCTGGCGGCAACAGCGGCATCATTTATCATATCGTGGAAGACGCCAAATATGAGTATCCCTGGCTCACCGGACCGGAGATGCAGGTGTTAGACAATGAGCGCCATGCCGACCGCAACTTTGTGAAACACCGCGCAGGCGACCTCTACGACCTGATTGCCAGCCGTTTTGTGGCGGTATATCCGGCGGGTCAATGGAACAAGGTGCGCCTGGTTTCCAACAATGGCAAAGTCGAGCAGTGGCTCAACGGCCACAAAGTCGTCGAATACGACATGAACCTTCCGCTGTGGAATGAGCTGATTAAAGCGAGCAAGTTTAAAGACATGCCTGCCTTTGGCCAGTACAAAAAAGGCCGCATCTCCCTCCAGGATCACGGCGACCCGGTTTGGTACCGGAATATCAAAATCCGTTCGCTGGGAGCGGGGGCCTGAGCGCCCGCATATCTCTGAACAGCAAAACGCCGGCTCCTTCACAGGGCCGGCGTAATGCTTTTTCGATCCGGAAAAATCGTTATACTCAGGGGAGTTTTATCACTTCACGGCAGAGGTTGAGGGTCCCGTCTGCACTGCGCAACTGCACAAAATAGAGGCCGCGTATCCAGGTGGCAGGCTCCAGCACGACCACTTCGCCCAGGGCTTCATGCTCACTTTCATACAGCACCCGGCCCATCGCATCCATCACACGGAGGTAAAGGGTTGTGGGTTCTGACAGACCTGGTAAGGCAATATTCACCTTATCCCGGAAAGGATTGGGGTAGATCTGCAGGTCCGGTTCAAACGGGCGGCTGATCTGCAATACGGAGGAATAAGCGGAGCCGCCCTCTGTGTCCACGATTCGCAGACGGTAAAATGCATTGCCGGAGCTGCGCAGCGGCGAGTTGCCGTCTGTAAACTGGTAGCTCAGTGAGTCGAGGCTGATGCCTGCGGCATTCACGAACCCTGCATTTGTCCAGGCGATTCCATCGGCGCTGGATTCTACCTCAAAGTGGTCGCTGTCAATCTCGATGTGGCTGGTCCAGCTCAGGCGCACCTCGCGGCTATCTGCCTGCCATGCACCTTCAAAATCGCTGAGCAGCACCGAATAATCCGCATTTACCACCAGATCTACCATCCCCGAAAGGCCAGGCAACTG
>RDXT01000271.1 GCA_004292985.1 Bacteroidota bacterium | reverse complement strand
CCTGGGCTTCTTTGCGGATCCGGCGGCTTTCCTGCTCCAGTTCTGTCAGGCTTTGCTGGCGCTGCTCCTCCCCTGCCCTGTCGCCTTTTTCGCGCGCATCGAGCATCAGGCGGATTTCGGACTGCTTTTGCGTCTGTAGCTGCTCATTTTGCTGCTCAAGCTGACGGTAGGCCTCGCCTTCGGGGCTGCTGTACACCCGAATCACTTCTTTTTCCTGAAAAAAGAGTGGCCGGTCTTCAAACTGAAAGAACACGAACATGATTACGCCCAAAAACAGGATACCAAACTGCATCGGGGCTTTTAACATGCCATTAAATATGAGTCCAATGCGGCTTTCGGCCAGACTCCTGCCCCCCAAATAGCGCTGCACCTGTGATTGGTCGGTGCCAAAGTAAGAAAGCGCCAGAAAAGTGCCGCCAATCAGCCCTGAAAACAGGTTGTATCGGTCTTTCCAGTCAAAATTTGTCCAGTCCGGGAGGGTAAATGCATTCAGTTTGCCCATTTTCCCACCGATATACACGGCATCTCCCAGGGAAATATCGGCAGGCAGGCGCTGCACCATCACCACTCCTGCAATCACCATTCCCGCGAGGGCAATCAGCAACTGTTGTTTTTGGGTCTGGTTCACTGCCTCATTTCCCCCGCTGACAATATAGGCCATAACCAGAAGTCCTGTCGCAATACAGGTAATCCGTATATCCCAGCCCAGCAGGCTGGAAAAGATAATGGCAGGGGCATAGAGTGTCAGTCCAGTCGAAAGGCCCCGTGAAAGCAAAAAAAGCCAGGTAGCCAGAGCGCGGGTTTTCAGGTCGAAGCGGCCTTCGAGATACTCATAGGCCGTATAAACATTAAGTTTGTGGTAAATGGGAATGGCAAACATGGAAATCAGCACCATCGCCACAGGCACACCGAAGTAGAACTGCACGAAGCGCATCCCGTCGTCGAAAGCCTGTCCGGGCGTGGACAAAAACGTGATCGCACTGGCCTGTGTGGCCATGATCGAGAGTCCTACCATCCACCACTTCAGGCCCTTATCCGACAAAAGATAGGCCCGCATGGTTCGCGTACCCCGGCTTTTCCAGATACCATAGACAATAATAAACAGCGTAGCGCCGATCATGACGCCCCAGTCGAGGTTGCTCATGCGTAGGCCCGGCTCAAAAAGTAAAAAAAGAAGATGGTGAGTACCAGTTCGCCCAGCACAAAGAGGTAGATGCTCCGCCAGCGCCGGAAGAGCGGGAAAATCTGGTGCAGGTCCTCGTCCGTACCCGAAGGCGACTCAGGTCGCTTGTCTGTCTGGTGGCTCATGGCTGTGCGGGGGTCTGGGCGAGGGACAACATATTGGCCAGCAGGCGGTATGCGCCGGGCGTACCCGCAGGAATCTGCCGGAACCAGGCCAGTCCGCTGTGGATGTACCAGCCTTCGCCGGAGCGCGCCAGCAGCAGTGCCCCCTGTGTCGCCTTTTCGCCGGGATCATTCATTTCCAGCACAGCCTCATATTCGCTGCTCCACTGGTCGGGGAAATATAAGCCCCGCTCCTGGATCCAGCCGGAGAAATCGGCATCCGTGATTTTATTGGGATAGTTAAATACCTGATGTTCAGGCTTCAGCATTTTCACGGGCGAATTTTCATCCGTTACTCGGTCGCGTGAGAGGCGCATGGAGTAAGGCCCCGGCTCCTTCACAGACAGATCAAAATTCGTATTGTATTGCACCATATACACGCCACCCTGTTTCACATACTCCATCAGCTGCTCATGAAGAAAGGCCATCCGGGGCTGGGTATTGTAGGCGCGTATGCCCGCGATAACCGCATCATACTTACTGAGTTTTACAGCGGTAATATCTGCCTCGTTCAGCAGCTCTACCCGGTAGCCCATCTGTTCCAGCCCTGCCGGAATTTCATCTCCGGAGCCTTGCAGGTAGCCGATCACTTTGCCGGCAATGGCCAGATCCGTGCGCAGCACCCGTACCTGGGCTGTTTTGAAGATGTATTGAGTGGGAATATGCTCGTAGCTCACCGACTGAAATCCGTAGGAACTGCGGCTACCATTGGTTTCGACCCAAACTTTCAGTTTGCCTTCGCCTGCCTCACTCCGCGCATCGGGGCTGAGGGTTACGGAAACGTTTTTCTCTTCCCCGACAGAGGTAAATGTCAGCTTGCCCGTGTTATTTGTTACTTTCCAGCCTGCGGGCGCATCAAAGGCCAGCGAAACCACGCCGGGAGTCCATGCGCGCACCGTAAGCTGAATGTCGCGGGCAGCACCGTTGCCAAACACATAGGCCTGGCGGTCGAAATTGACAGTTGCGCGGGGCGTAACTACGAAGGGGCGATACAGCTCCCCCACAGAGCGATCGACATATTTATGCACCACGGGCACCTTCCAGCTAAACTGATAGCCTCCCACCACAAACTCAAACTGCGCCTCCAGCGCGGGCGGATTTTCAGGAAGACCGATCTGGCGACGGTCACTCACCACATAGCGGCCGGTTTCCTGCGTTTCGGCAAACCAGTACGGCTGCGAAACCGGAATGTCCCGGACAATGAACTTCCGTTTGGCGGTCTCCATCGTCTGGGCAGACTTCAGCGGCGCATTCCAGGGATTGGTTTCTCCGGGATACCCGAAATAGATGCTCTTTAAGGTAACTGCGGCGTTGCTGCGCTTGATAATAAAAGCCGTCAGGTCAGCTGAGTCGCCCTGTGCGACCGCCGGAGCGCTGCTGTTGACTTCCATCCAGATGCCTGCGCAATAGAGCAGGAGTTCCTGCATTTCACGCCTTTTTACTTCATACCAGTAGCCCTCTTTGCCTTCCATCGTCAGCAGGGCCTTACTTAAATAAGGGACAATCAGCTCCGGGTGTGCCGGATCAAAGCTCTGCCAGGCCTTGAGGAGCCACTTTTGAACCGACGCGCCCCCTTCTACCCGTTCCCAGGTAGTATTGATCCCTTCAAAAAGGTCCGTTTTGGCCTGCTCGCCTTTTTCATGCTGGAGAAACTCCGTTACGGAACCTCTCACGCGGGCCACCCCAAAGGCCTGGCAGCGGTGCATGCTGCGGGCTTCGGCAGCAATTTCGCCATAACTACGGCCCAGCAGCGGATCGAATCCGCCAATTTCGACTGAAATCAGGTTTTCAAGCGCCGGTGCGCCTCCCTGGGGTTGCCAGGCATTCCAGAGCAGGCGTTTGGCCTGCCATACAGATACGTATTTTAATTGCTCCGGAAAAGCAGCCGGATCGGCAGCCAGAGCAAAGGCCTCCTGGGCC
>RDXT01000270.1 GCA_004292985.1 Bacteroidota bacterium | reverse complement strand
AACAGGAGCAGTGCCAGAAGTATTTGAATAACAAGTAATTGTACAAACTTAACCATCATTGTGCAGGTTTTAAGCAGCTATTTTCGGTATTTCGGAAAACAAAAAAGATCCATTAGCTTCTCCGGGAAAAAGAAGCAGGTGCGCTTGAAAGACAAATCCAATGATGAATTTACAGAGTAGGGAAAAGCAAATTCTGTTTAGATCATATGTCTGTCAAATGTTAGCTATCATACAAATGTCAACAAAAATCATTCCGTAAACGATCAATTTAAGCCCTTTACCGAAAATATATTTTTCTGAAAAAAATATATGTTATTCCGATGCAGATGTCTGCTTCCGCTCAAAGATTGCTATTTCGCTGACTTTACGGTAAACTTGCCGCTGAAAACCCTTTTCTCATGAACAAACTGTCTTTGCTGGGCACCTTTTCCCGCCTCCTGCTTACTGATACGCGCTTTTTCCTCAAGGCACTTTACCATTATACGGTCGAAGCCCAGGGACGTAAGATTGTGCAGCAAAAGCACGGATTTTCCAAAGGGCTCCCTTTTGTGGAACTGCTGGAAGTAGTACCCGAAATCAAAGAAACGCTGCATCACTATACCTTTCTGGACGGTGTGTCGCGGATTACGGACATGGCTTTATTAAAATCCCTTTGCAGATACTACGAAAACTGTAATTATCTTGAAATTGGCTCATTGCGTGGGGAGAGCCTGATTAACATCGCTGACGCTGCAGCACAGGTGGTCTCGGTGTCTCTTTCTTCGGAGGAACTTACGCAAATGGGCTATGGCAATTTTGCTCCGATGGCCAATTTATTTACCCGCAATATTCCCAACATCCGCCACGTGCCGCACAACTCTATGACGCTCGACTTCTCCACACTCAACCAGAAGTTTGATGTCATATTTGTAGATGGCGACCACAATTATGCCGGGGTAAAATCAGATACGCAAAATGCCTTTAAGATGCTCCGCGATGAGAACTCCGTGATCGTGTGGCATGACGCAGGCAACAGCTACGAAACGATGCGCTATGAAGTGCTGGCAGGCATTCTCGACGGCTGCCCGGCGGATGCAAAACCCTTTATTTACCGGGTAACAAACACACTCTGCGCTATATACACCCGCAAGCCGCTCAAGGCATTTTACCCCACATCTCCCCAGCGGCCTACCAAGGTATTCGACATCGAGGTAACAGCGGCCCCCTTTACGATGTAAGGCCCCCCATCATCAGCTCAAAGCCCGCTTCGATCAACTGCTCTACGCAGGCTGCCGGGTCCTGGGCAAATGTCCGCGTGCGGCGGTTGGCCAGCACCACAGAGAGTGAGCCTGCCTCATGCCCCAGGGCCTGCCCCAGCGCGAGGATGCCCGAGGTCTCCATTTCCATATTCAGAATGGGCATGTCCTGAAAAAAGAAGCCCGACATCAGCTCCGGCAGATCGGGATAACGAAGGCCTATGCGTCCGGCGGCGCGTCCCTGCGGACCATAAAAACCCGCAGCCGTAAAGGTGCCTCCTGTCCGTATCTTCGCCGGGGCCGAGGCAAAACGCCCCTGGCACACCACCCCATACATCGAAGCCCGTATGTCGTTATCCTCCAGATAGTCGCGGAGGGCAAATTCCAGCGTCTCCCGGAAGAGATCGGGCCGGGCGTGGTAATATTGCATCAGGGCATCGCCGCCCACGGCATAGGCAGAGAGCACCAGGGTACCGGGATGCATATCGGGTTGAATGCCGCCGCAGGTACCGAGCCGCAGTATCCGCAGAGGGGTCAGGGTCTCTTTTGCCTGCCGGGTGCTGAGGTCTATATTAAAAAGGGCGTCGGCCTCCTGCATCACAATGTCTATATTGTCTGTGCCGATGCCCGTCGAAATCACACTCAGGCGCCTGCCCCCATATGCGCCGGTGATGGTGTGAAACTCTCGGTGCGCGCGCCGGAGTTCGATGTGGTCGAAGAGATTGGCTACCGTTTCTGTGCGGGCGGGGTCTCCCACAAAGAAAATATCCTCTGCCAGTTCGCCGGGTTTCAGCCCCAGATGATAGACAGAGCCGTCTGCATTTAGAATCAGTTCAGAATTCATGGGAAAACCAACATTTTTTTCAGCCGGGCGTTTAACATACACCAATGTATGCATAAGAGGCCGAAAACGGCTAAAAAACAGTTAAAATGTAGTTTTGCATAAAAAAAATCTCCTATCGGCATCTATTCTTACCGGGATACGTATTTTTTGTATTGGGAAATGGATATTTTTCATACGAATTTCGTGTGACCTTAGTAATATGGCAGTCGTCAAACTGCTTGCAACTGAGCGCCGGAACAGCTACTTTTGCCGCTTGATTCTGTACCGATTCCTGAAGGCCCTTCATTTAACCCTAAAACCTACCCTGCATACATGAGACAGCTTAAAATCAGTAAGCAGATAACAAACCGGGAGTCACAATCCCTCGATAAGTACTTACAGGAAATCGGCAAGGTCGAACTGCTTACGCCCGACGAGGAAGTAGAACTTGCCCGCCGGATCAAGCAGGGAGACCAGGTAGCCCTGGAAAAACTCACCAAGGCCAACCTCCGTTTCGTCGTATCGGTTGCCAAACAGTACCAAAACCAGGGACTTTCTCTGGGAGACCTGATCAATGAAGGCAACCTGGGCCTGATCAAGGCTGCCAAACGTTTTGACGAAACCCGTGGTTTCAAATTTATCTCCTACGCCGTGTGGTGGATCCGCCAAAGCATCCTCCAGGCGCTGGCAGAGCAGTCACGCATCGTTCGTCTGCCCCTCAACCGGGTAGGCGCTCTGAATAAAATCGGCAAAGCCTTCTCCAAACTGGAGCAGGAGTTCGAGCGCGAACCTTCTCCCGAAGAGCTGGCCGAAATCCTGGAAAACATGAGCGAGGAGGAAATCTCCGATACGCTCAAAATCTCCGGCCGCCACGTGTCGGTGGATGCCCCCTTTATCCAGGGCGAAGAAAACCGTCTGCTCGACGTGCTCGAAAACGACTCCGAGCCTAACCCGGACAACGAGCTGATCAACGAAAGCCTTTCCAAAGAGGTGGAGCGCGCCCTTTCGACCCTCACCCAGCGTGAGGCAGAGGTCATCCGTCTCTATTTCGGTATCGGCGTGGAGCATTCGCTCACCCTCGAAGAAATCGGCGAGAAGTTTGACCTTACCCGTGAGCGCGTTCGCCAGATCAAAGAAAAGGCGATCCGCCGCCTGCGCCATACTTCGCGCAGCAAGGGTCTGAAGACGTATCTGGGATAATTGCGATTTCTATTG
>RDXT01000269.1 GCA_004292985.1 Bacteroidota bacterium | reverse complement strand
GCCGTAGATACCCTGATGGGAGGTTTTGCTGCCGAAAACCTGCAACACAATTTTAACGGCCTGACCTATGGCCTGGACAACTGGATTTATGCTGTAAACGGCGGTAACTCAGGCAAGCCTTTCTGGTGGGGTGATACCGCCTCGGTCATTGATCTACGGGGCCAGGATTTCCGGTTTCATATCGGGAGGCACAAGCTGGAGCGCATTGGCGAATCTTCGGGCGGTTTCGGTCTGGGCATGGACGAATGGGGGCATCTGTATGAAACCCACAACCTTACCCACATTTCGCATCTCGTATTTCCCGACCGCTACCTCAAAGGGCAGCGTTTTCTGAAGGACCATACCCTGGAGAACATTTCCGATCACGAAGAAGAGGGTCTGGCCCGGATTTATCCCATTGGCGAGCAGGTATCGCGTGTGAATCACCCCGAGCAATCCGGCTATTTCTCCGGCTCATGCGGAATTACCTACTATGGCGGAGGGTTGTACGGACCGGAATATGAGCACACGGTCTGGGTGGCAGATGTCGTGCTGAACCTGGTGCATGTGGACAAGGTAAGCCCCCTGGGCGCTTCGCAGCAGGCGGCACGCCTGTTTGATAAAAGGGAGTTCCTGGCCAGTACAGACCGCTCATTCCGCCCGGTGAAAATGACCACCGGACCCGACGGCTCCCTCTATGTCATAGACATGTACCGGCAGGTGATCGAACACCCGGAATGGATTCCGGATGAAATCGAAAAAACCCTCAACCTGGAGGCAGGGAAAGACAAAGGCAGGATCTACAAAATCAACAAAACAGGCACCCGTGCAGCATTTGACAGCCGCCAGCTCCAAACCGTGGAAGGTATGATCGCCGCGCTGGCCCACCCCAACCAGTGGCTCAGGATCCAGGCGCAGCGCCTGCTCGTGGACCAGACATTAACCGAAAATCAGACCGCTGCCCTGCGGAAATTGCTGGATTCAGAAAAAGAGGTGGCGCGGCTGCACGCACTCTGGATTTTACATGAGAAACAACAATTGCAGGCAGAGGAACTGATCCGCGCGCTGGAAGATCAGGTGTCAGGAGTGCGGGAAAATGCCCTGCTGATCGCCGAAGAGCGGATCAACACCGAACGTTTTGTAAAGGAAATCATCAAACGGCTCAATGACCCGGATGTGCGGGTGCGTATGCAGGCCGCCCTTACTTTGAGCACCCTTACGGACGAGACCTTTACCCTTCATAAAAACGAACTGACAGAGGCCTATGTGGCAGCCGCTTCGGCAGAGATGGATGACTGGAATGTGGCCGCTCTGAGCCTCGCCTCGCAAAAAGAGGCTGCCGGGTTTTTCCACAGACTGCTCGCATCGGGTGGCAAAGTGGACACTCGTCTGCTCACTTCGCTTTCTCTGATGTGCGCCGACCGTATAGAGGACCTGAAGGAAATCCTGGGGGCGCTGCCTGCCGCAGCACTGCCTGCCGAGGTGAAGCGGGATATTATTCACCAGTTGACAGAGGGGGATGCCCTGCGTTCGGGTGCTTCTTTGCTGCCCCTGCTCCGGGAACTGGAGCAGAAGGGCGACAGGGGGATCGTTTCGGAGCTGTCAGCCCTTCGCAGGCGTCTGGCCCTGCCGCCTTCGCCCGAGTTCCTGGCCTACAGCCGCGAAGCGCTCCGGATCCTCGCGGATCCTTTGGCCGCGGACAGCATCCGGGAGCAGCAAATGGCGCTGATCGAATGGCTGCCATATAAACAGAAGTCGGAACTGCTGTACAGTTGCCTCCAGAACACGCAGCCGCTGGGTATCCAGGAGCAGGCATTGCGTCAATTGTCGAAATTTCAGGAGCCGGAAATTGGCAGGCGTGTCGTTTCCATGTGGAAGACCCTCAGCCCGCAAACCCGCCGTTACGCCAGCGACCTGCTGCTCTACATAGAAACCCATCACGCGGCTTTGCTCGCAGGTCTTGAAAACGGAACCATTAACATCGGCGAAATGAATTTTGACCTGGAGCGGAGACGGATGCTGCTCTGGTGGACAGATAATGAAGATACGAAGCGAAGGGCGGAAGCTTTGTTTTCAGATGCCGGGGTAACGAACCGCAAAGACGCCATCGAAAAAATGAAACCGGCACTCACATTGGCTGCTTCGGCCACAAACGGCGAGAAGGTATTTACATCTGTTTGCAGCAACTGCCACATGTATGGTGCACAGGGGAAAGAAGTAGGACCGATACTTACCGAGATCAACCGCAAAAGCAAGGAGTCTATCATGCACGATATTCTGGACCCCAATGCGGCAGCCGATACGAAGTATATTACGCATCGGCTCGAAACCCGTGCAGGTGATTTACACATGGGCATCGTGGAAGCGGAGACCGATCAGTATATTACCCTGAAAAAACCCGGAGGCGAGAAAGTGAGGGTACATAAGTCTGAAATCAAAACCTTTCAGTCCACCGGAAGCTCACTGATGATGGAGGGGCTGGAAAACAGCATGAGTACCCAGGAGATGGCCGACTTACTGGCCTATTTACAAAACGGAAAATAACCATGAACTACCTCACACGTGTGCTTAATTCAGCGCTACTCTTAGTTGCGCTATGTCTCCTTCCCGGCTGTGTGCGCCAGGCGCAGGAAAACGCGCCGCGCTTTCAGGTAGGGGCGGCCTCGGCGGTGGTAAATCCTCCGGTGGGGGCCTTTATTGCAGGGGATAAACAAAACAGAAGGTTTACGGGCGTGCACGACAGTTTGTATGTGAAGGCAGTCGTCATGTATGATGGCCAATCTTCCCTCGCAATTCTGACGGTGGATTGTATCGGGTTGATGTACCCTGAAGTATTGCGCATCCGGGAGCGCGTATCTGCGATATGTGATTTTCCGGCAGAGAGAATCATCCTGTCTTCGACCCATACGCATTCCGGGCCGGATGTAGTGGGTCTCTGGGGGGCCGACTATGCGCATTCGGGTGTGGACACTGCCTATCAGACATTTTTAATACACACTGCCGCCAGACAGATCGAACTTGCTGACAAGGCCAAGCGTGAGGCTACGGTGCATGTAGGAGAAACCGTATTCGGAGAGCCCTGGGTACAAAATATCTGCCAGGAAGAAATCGACCGTTCGCTTACGATGATGCAGTTTACAGACGCTGAGGGTAAATCTATTGCCTCCCTTACCAACTTTGCCTGTCACCCCACCTTTCTGGATGCCGTATTCAGTGAGGTTTCTTCCGATTATCTCTCTACGTTTTATCAGACAGTCAATGCAGGCTGGGGGGGAACGAATCTGTTTCTGCAAGGCCCGATAG
>RDXT01000268.1 GCA_004292985.1 Bacteroidota bacterium | reverse complement strand
GGAATCAGATTCCAGAAATATCCGATAAAACGGGAATTAGATTCCATTTTTATCTATATTTGCAAAAAAAGTATCATGCTTCGCCCTCGGCAACTCTTCCCGGCTATTCAGGCGCACCTTGCACAGAAGGCTTATACGATCATTACAGGGGCCAGGCAGGTGGGTAAGACTTCCCTGCTCAGGCTGCTGTACCAACAGCTTACTCAAGCGGGCGAGGCGGTATTTTACCTGAGTCTGGAGGACCCGCGCGTAAAGGCTGCCACCAGCGAGCATCCGGATCGCCTGCTTCAGTTTATGGCGAAGCGGCCTGAGCCGATATGGGAGCAGACCCAGGAAAAGCCCATTTATCTGCTGCTCGACGAAGTGCAATATGCGCAGGACCCCAGCCATCTGTTGAAGTATCTCTATGACCGCTATGAGCAAAATCTGAAGATTGTTGCCACGGGCAGCAGCGCGTTTTATATTGACCGGAAATTTCAGGATTCGCTGGCAGGGCGAAAGCGAATTTTTGAATTGTATCCGCTTTCGTTCACGGAGTTACTGGAGTTCCGGGACCTGCCCGACCTGGTTGCCGAGGTAAATCTGATGCGCAGCCGGGCCGATTTTATGTCTCCTTCGATAGAAAGGCTTACCGGTTTATTTTATGAGTATCTGACCTACGGAGGATATCCGGCGGTAGTCATGGAAGATGACCCGACAGGCAAGCAATTTCTGTTGGAGGAATTGAAAAACGCCTATGTCCGGCGCGACATATTAGAATCCGGCGTGGATAAAGAACCCAAATTTTACCTTCTTTTACAGCTACTGGCAGACCAGACAGGCGGCCAGATAAATAAGCAGGAGCTTGCCAATACGGCGGGATTAGATTCCAAAACGGTGGATCATTATATCTACATTCTGCAAAAGTGCTATCATATCCAGATCGTGAGGCCCTTTTTCCGGAATATCCGCAAAGAACTCACAAAAATGCCCAAAGTCTATTTTAATGACCTGGGAATGCGGAACGCCCTCTTAAATCGCTTTCCGCTGATCCAGGACCGTCCGGATAAAGGGCAGTTACTGGAAAACTATTTTTTTCTCCGGCTTCGCGGGAGTTATCCAGCTGAGCAGATACGGTTTTGGCGCACCAGTTTGCAACAGGAAGTGGATTTTGTGATCGAGGAGCAATTTGGCAAAGGCAAAGCATTTGAAATCAAGTGGAATGCAGCCGCTTTTTCTCCGGGAAAATACAGCGCTTTTACCGAAGCCTACCCGGGATTCAGCCTGGACTGCCTGAGCGCGCAGGATTTTTATCGCTTTTGAGCGCCAAAGTGCCGTAGGGCAGGACTTCGGCGGGGGCATGTGCGTAATCCCGCCAATACCTTTTCTGCCCTTCGGGCTACATTGCAACAAAAATATACAACGGGCATTTCATGCTACAAAGATAGCGGTCCGCCGGACCGGGCTTCGCCTGACCTCGCATCATTTCCAGAACCTGCGAGGCTTACCCAAAAACAACTGCAACCACAAAACATCTTGTAAATCCTGTCTGATCTCAATTATGATGGCTTCGACCGGCTCAGCCACCATGGATTCATCCTGTAAATCCTGTCTGCTTCACTCACAAACGTCGGACTGACCGCTGGCGCTCACGTTATTTCAGCGAATGCAGAAACGCGAGACTCTGCGGTATCTGCTCTACCGAGCGCGAAGACTCGTCCTCGATGAAAAAATGCCGGACACCTGCCGCCTCTGCGACTTCCATGATCGCCGCAATACCCACATCGCCTGTGCCGAGAACCACATTACTTTCCACATCGGCGTGGCCGTTTGGGTTGCCTTGGGTGCCGGGTTTGCGGTCCTTGAGGTGCATGAGCAGGAAGCGATTGGGGTATTTTTTCAACAAGGCCACAGGGTCCTGACCCGGATGTTTGATCCAGAACACATCCATTTCAAAATTGATGTACTGCGGATCACACTGCGCCATCAGGTAATCGAACAGCGTACCGTTTGTATGGGGCCGGAACTCATATCCGTGAGGGTGGTAGCAAAGAGACAAACCATTCTCTTTCAGCACTTTACCTGCCGCATTAAATACTTTGACCGCCTTTCGGGTGTCTTTCAGGGTAAAGCTGTCGCCCTTGTGCGGGATCCAGAAACAGACCACATACTTCGCTCCCAGGGCTTTGGCCTGATCGGCTACTGCCTGCGGGTCTTTTGCCAGTTCTGAAAAATCTGCACCTGTGCTCACCACTTTCAGGTTGTTTTGTTGCAGCAAGGTCTGAAAGTCGGCGAGCGGCAGGCCATAGGTACCGCTCATTTCCAGCTCGTGGATGCCCCAGCTACTGACATTCCGGAGGGTGCCTGCTACGTCTTTGGGGATCTGGTCGCGGAGGCTGTAGAGTTGCAGGCCGATCTCCCGTTTTGGGGGCAGGTTTTCTGGTGCGGGGTTCTGCCAGGGCTGGCTGAGAAGCAGGGCGAGAAGCAGGAAGTAGTTCATTTGGGGGGTATTGAGGGGCTTTTTTTCCTAACGTAGGGAATTTTTTTATCGGATGCAAAAGCAGGCAGAACCAGATGGTCACCGGTACGGTGTTCATCCGTCCCTATTCACCTCCCGCTCCCTATTGCTTCAGCAAGTCCATCGTATGCTCCGGCGACTTCCGGTTTTCCCAGCCCTGGTGCCCCGGAATCACATAGCGGGCCTTGCCAAAGCGTTTTCTGATCCGTTTCAGCGTCTGCGGCCAGGCAGCCACATCCGCATCGGCGAGGTTGCCCAGGCCCGTGGCCTCTGTGCTTTTGATCAGGCAGCCGCCGTAGAGGAGTTTTTCCTGTGCGATCCAGACGACAATATTATCGGGCGTATGCCCTGCGCCGCCGTAATACGCCTGGAAGGTATATTGCCCCACCCGAAAAAGCGTATCATTTTCGAAGAGAAATTCTGCCCGTTTTGCACCCCTTTCCTGGCAAATGCTGTCGGTCTGGCGGCTGGTATAGGTAGGGATACCCTGTGCCGCATAATATGCGAGGCCGCCCGTGCGGTCTTCGTGTGAGTGGGTGGCGATGCAGAGCCGCACCTGCTGCCCGTGCCGCAGGCGGATACTGTCGAGCAGCGGCTGAAACTGTGTGGAGTCCCAGGGCGTGTCGAGCATCACCGCGCCGCTGTCGGTGAGTACATAGAGGCCATTGGCTGGAAAAGGCGTATTTTGGTAGGTCTGATAGGTCGTATAGACATACATATCTCCGGTCAGGTGCGTGATTTCCAGGGCTTTATGGGGCGTTTGCGCCGAAAGACCCAGAGACAAAAGCAGGA
>RDXT01000267.1 GCA_004292985.1 Bacteroidota bacterium | reverse complement strand
GGGGCTGTACATCGTCACGTAGAGGGCGAGCTGCTTGGCGAGGGTCGTGCGCACGCGGGTGCTGCGGCTGGGGTCAAACTGGTTGAGCTGCATGTGAAAAAAGCCCGGCGTAAAGTCCATCGGGCCACCCATGAGGCGGGTGAAGGGCAGGATTGTGGTATGCTCGGGGCTCATGCCGAGGGTCGGGGCGTTGTTAAACTCCGAGCCACGGGCGGCTTCGCTGGCCATCCAGTTGGGGTAGGTTCGGTGCAGCCCGGTGGGACGCACGGACTCATGGGAGTCGAGGATGATCTGGTAACGGGCAGCTTTTTCGGCGGCGCGTGTGTAGTGGTTCACCATCCACTGCCCGTCGTGGTACTCCCCGCGCGGGATAATGCGACCTACATAACCAGTTTTGGCGGTATTCATGCCGTAGCGCTGCATAAAGCGGTACGCAGTGTCCATCTGGCGCTCGTAGTTGGTGACCGAGCCGGAGGTTTCATGGTGCATGATCAGGCGCAGGCCCTTGCTGCGGGCATAGGCGCTGAGGCTGTCTATGTCGTAGTCGGGATAGGGCGTCACAAAGTCAAATACATTTTCCTTCCAGTTGCCGAACCAGTCTTCCCAGCCGACATTCCAGCCCTCGACGAGCACGCCATCAAAGCCGTATTGGGCGGCAAAATCTATGTATTGCTTCACATTGGCGGTATTGGCGCCGTGCTGACCGCCTGCGAGGGGCCAGGTGGCTTTGCCGATGTGCATTTCCCACCACATCCCCACAAATTTCTGGGGTTTGATCCAGTCTGTGCTGCCGATCGCGGGCGGCTCGTTGAGGTTGAGGATGAGTTTGGAGGCGAGAATGTCGGCTGCATTATCGCTGACGACGAGTGTGCGCCAGGGCGTGCGGGCAGGGGTCTGGAGATAGGCTTTGTTGCCCACGGCATCGGGCACGAGGTGGGCACGAAAGGTGAGGCGGGCCTTGTCGAGCACTAGGTGCATGGCGGGATAGTTGAGCAGGGCAGCTTCGTGCAGGCTGAGGTAGCGGCCGGTGGCGCTTTTCATCATCAGGGGCGTCTGCACGGCGGTTGGGCCAATGGGCTTTGTGACAGCGATGTCTTTTTCGCGGGCTGCGGCTGCCAGGGCATCTATTTCGCTGAGGAGGGTCGTGTTATAGGCGTATTCGTTGGAGTCGTAGTCGCCGGGAATCCAGAAGGTTTTGTGGTCGCCTGCAAGGGCAAATTCGGTGAGTTCGTCGGCGACGACAAAGTGTTGCAGGCCCGGCTGCTCCGGAAACGCGTAGCGGAAGCCCACGCCATCGTCAAACACGCGAAAGACCACATTCAGCAGGATGCCTGTCTGCGCGCGGTCTTTGAGCCTGAGGGTCAGCTCTTTATAGTGATTGCGGATTTGTTTTACCTCACCCCAGACGGGTGTCCAGGTTTCGTCGGTCAGGGTAGAGTCTGCTCCCAGTATCTCGAATCGGTCGAGTTGCGCCTGGGGTCTGCTGAGGGTAAATCCGAGGGCTGATGGCAGCAGCACAGGCTGGCCTTTGAAGTCGAGGCGGTAATAGAGGGCACCGCTGGCCGTCTGCTGTACCGTGAGCGACAACGCCCGGCCGGGGGAACTGATGCGGAAGGCTGGCTGCGCATGGGCAGCGGTGGCGAGGAGGAGGTAGAGGGCAACGAGTAGCGCGCGCATAGGAAGGAATTGAGCGGGAAATATACGAAGTGGAGTTATGTTGGCGATTGGGAGTATGGATAATTTTTAGGTGCTGGGCACAGCTCCCAACGGGACATGCCTGCGCCAACGGGTGGTAGACTTTCTAAAATCGGCATAGCCGCTCGAGTTACGACTGTGTGGAACTGGAGAGAATTAAATGAATTTCCTTGGTTAGTTCATCTGTTTTAGGCGAACCCGCAAATAGCGAAGTGGACTGCGCAAGCACTTCCAGCAAATGACTGTTTCTGAGAACCTCATTAAAGGTAAAATCAGATTTTCCGGCGGCAATATGATAGAATATTAGAGTTAGCTCTTGGGTGCTAAGGTTGTTTCTTAAATACTCAATATGGTCAGTTTCATTTGCGAAGCTGTGGATCAGATATGAAAAGTTTTTAAAATACCCATCCAGGAACCCTCCAAACTTTAAGTAGGCTTTATGGTATGCTTCTGCATAGTGATGTTTTCTTTTATTGATTAGCTCTTCGTGATAAAAGTACTTGGCAGCGAGAGTCATATATAATGGATTATCAATAGGCTTTTTTAGCATTTCTTCAGTTGTTTGGTGGCAAAGATAATCATATCTTAACTCGTATGAATTAAGTCGTTTCAGTTCATTTATCATAGTTTTCAAGTGTCTGATTTGGTCATAATTGACCATTACTTCATTGAAATAAGCATCAAAAAGTGTTCTCTCTTCAATAATCGATGGCTTATACAAAATAAGTGTTCTCAAAGTTTCTTTGTGAAGGGTATTCATAGTTTGATGAAAAAAATCAACTATTTTGTCTAATGCCTGATAACTATAGTACTGGCTGTTGTCATTGGTGTCTGTAGATGTATAGGTAAAGCTTATAATCCGCTGATTGATTACATCTAATAATTTCTGAAATTTTTGATCCTTGAGAAGTCTAATTTGCTCTTTTTGATTTTCATTGAAAATTTCCAACTGGATCTTGTTGGCTTGCAATTGCATATAAAAGGCCAGAAAAGTAACAGAAACGCCTGCTAATGCAATGAAGGGGTTCATGAGTCCTCCTATGGTATCTCCTATTTGCCCTTTATCCCGAAAGTCAAGTGATGGATTAGTTACAGGAATTGTAAGCAGCATAGGTGAAACCAGAGAAAATAATACAAGAAATACTGAAAGTATAGTTAGGGTTACAATAATGGGGTCTTTCTTTTTTTTTGTCATGATTTTACAGATTGTTTTCCAACAGTTGTACTCACCCTATCAAAGCTGATTTTGCTTACTTCTCACAATAAACGGATGAAATCGTGAAAACGTTATTGGAACATAGACGGCTGTGACAAAAAGAAGGCCGAGAGTAGCGAGCATTGCGCGCATAGGAAGGAATTGAGCGGGAAATATACAGATTACTCCTCCAGTACCTTCAACTGAATCTTCCGGAAATCAATCGGCTGGCCTTCGGCCTGAAGGGCGATATAGCCACCTTCGAGCACGGTTCCTACAGGGAGCGGATAGTTTTCGGTATAAAGATAGCCTCCAATCTGTGGTTTGGAAAAACTAAGTACCGTATCGCCGTTGATGATATGGTGGACCATACGACTGCCATGCACCACGATTTCAAGCTTAATCCATTCATTA
>RDXT01000266.1 GCA_004292985.1 Bacteroidota bacterium | reverse complement strand
GTTTTTAGATGAGATCGGCGAAATGGACATCTCTTTTCAGGCGAAGCTGCTGCGGGCCTTGCAGGAAAAAGAGATTGTGCGCATCGGTTCGAATAAAATTGTGAAGGTGGACAGCCGTATCATCGTGGCGACCAACCGCAACCTGCTCGAAGAGGTGCGTAAGGGTAAGTTTCGCGAAGACCTGTATTACCGCCTCTATGGTCTGCCGATCGAATTGCCGCCCCTGCGCGACCGGGGCAAAGACATTATTCTGCTGGCCAAACATTTCCTCGACAATTTCTGCCGCGAAAACGGCCTGCCGGGCTACAGCCTCAGCCCTTCGGCACAGAAAAAACTCCTGGCCTATCATTATCCCGGAAACATCCGCGAGCTCAAGTCCGTGGTCGAACTGGCCGCAGTGATGACCAATGAGCCGGAGATTCACGAAGATGTGATCACCTTCAGCACCAGCGATGTGCTGCCTCAGCTGATGACTGAGGAAATGACCATGAAGGAGTATGAGGACCGGATCATTGACTTCTATATGAAGAAGTACGACAATAACATCAAGCTGGTGGCGGAGCGCTTAGATATTGGGGTTTCGACCCTGTATCGCCTGATAAAAGAGCGTAAAGAGGGGTAATTTGCGTGTTTTCTCAAAATGAGAGTGATTTGAGCCTATATTCTCATTTTGGTTTCGTATTCTCTTTTTGAGATAAGTTGAGTATCTTTTGGCATGAAATATGTGCTGATAATCAAGTAGTTACATATTTTTTGGCACTTGGTACAGGCCTTGCAATCCTTTCTGTAAACACTCAAAAATAATTTCATCCTTTATGAATCGCATCGCTTTTGTTATCGCCGCCCTGCTGTTTACCGGCATTTTCTCTTCCTGCAACCAGGAGAAGCTGAAGCAGCTCGAATCACAGAACACAGAACTCCAGAACAACAAGCGTGTTCAGGACTCTCTGCTCAACGATTTTGTTTCTACCTTCAACGCATTCGAAGACAACCTCGAATCCATTAAAGAGAAGCAGAATCTGGTGTCTATGAGCTCTAATGATCCTGAAATGGCTAAGAGCGGCAAAGACAAAATCATTGACGACATCCAGCTTATCAACGGCCTTCTGGACCAAAACCAGCAGATCATCGACGAGCTTACCAAAAAAGTGCAGAGCGCTGAAGGTAAGTCAAACGAGATGAGCCGTATGGTAACCCGTCTGAAAAAGCAGCTTGCTGACCGCGATGCTGAAGTGAACACTCTGAAGCAACAACTGGTAGCCCTGAACATCAGCATTGACAGCCTGAATGTCCGTGTAAACAACCTCAGCATGGCTAACGAAGAACTGACCCGCACCACACAGGCACAGGGACAGCAGATTGCCCAGCAGGAAGGCCAGATTCAGCAGCAGGCTCAGACCATCAAGCAAAAAGAAGACGAAATGAACACGGCCTACTACATCGTGGCCAGCTCCAAAGAACTGAAAGACCTGGGTATTCTGGACCGCTCCGGCGCATTTAAGCCTAAAACGGTACAGTCTGACTTCGACGAGAGCGCCTTTACCCGCATCGACATCCGGAACGTGAAAAGCATTCCTGTAAATGCGAAAAAGCCAACGATGTCAACCAGCCATCCTTCAGGCACTTACGAGATGAAAACAGTAGATAAGACTGTAGAAAGCATTCAGATCACCGATGCTGCCCGTTTCTGGAAAAACTCCAAATATCTGGTAGTGGTCCTGAACTAACCCGTTTGCTTCCAAGGGTAGCCGGCTCCGTTCTTTCAAACACACTTCCTGAGCTACCTATCTGCGGTCGCGAACCTTGAACATCGTGAATCCATACAGCCGTCTTTTCGGGGGAAAAGGCGGCTGTTTTTTTTGTTATATGTGCATAGCATTCCGCAGCCAAACCCCTAACTTGCACATCATCCTTCCTCCAGTTTCTACCCTCCTATGAAACCCTCTGGCCTGCTTCTCTGCCTGATCCTGCTTCCTTCCCTGTTGTCAGCCTCCGGTGACCCTCCGGCAGGAGGTGCCCGCGCCGCCGCTCTGGGCAATGCCTATACCGCAGTGCGGGGAGATGTCTGGAGCCTGTTTTACAATCCGGCGGCTCTTTCCAGCCTCACAGGCCCTTCGGCGGGTTTCGCCTACGAGCGGCGCTTTGCCCTGAGCAGCCTCAACTATGGCAGCGCTGCCTTTGCCATGCCTTTCGCCGGAAACCAGGGCGCAGGCCTTTCGCTTTCCTCCTACGGATTTTCGGGCTATATCGAAAGCCGCGCAGGCCTGGGCTATGGCATTACCGTACTGAAAGTGATCAGCGTTGGGGCCAGCCTTAACTACTTTCAGGTAGCCGTGCCCGACTATGGCAGCGCCTCCGGTCTGATGGCCGATGCAGGGCTGCTGGTGAAGGTCAACGAGCAGATTCATGTCGGGTTTAATGGCCGGAATATGAACCGTGCGCAGATCCGCACCCTTCAGGGGCAGGAAGAACTGCCTACCGTATTTAACGCGGGCCTGAGCTATCAGCCGACAGACAAAGTGATGGTGCTGGCAGATGTGCAGAAAGATGTGGACCATCCGGTGTCTTTTCGCGGGGGGATCGAATATAGCCCGGCAGAGGTGCTGAGCATCCGCGCGGGCGTAAGCACTGAACCGCTCAGCCTGACAGGCGGGGTCGGTGTCCGGTGGCGCGTGCTCCGTTTTGACCTGGCCTCTTCCTACACCAGCCGCCTCGGCTACTCGCCTTATTTTTCCCTGACGGGGCTTCTGGGCAAATCCTGAAACGACTACTTACCTTATTTATATGACTACCCGCAGAACGTTTATCCGCCAGACAAGTCTGGGCGCACTGAGCCTGGGCGTACTTTCCCTTTTTCCCGAAGAACTATGGGCAGCCGGGAGCGGCGCTGCTTTTCCCCGCAGCACGCCGGAGGCCCAGGGGGTGGATTCTGCGGGCATTCTGCGATTTATTGAGGCGGTGGAAAAAGACCGCACGGGCCTGCACAGCCTGATGATCGTCCGGCATGGCCATGTGGTAGCCGAAGGCTGGTGGAAACCCTACGCAGCAGATCTGCCCCACATGATGTATTCGGTGAGCAAAAGCTTCACTTCGACAGCCGTAGGTCTGGCAGTGGCCGAGGGGCGACTGACTGTGGAGGATAAGGTAATTTCCTTTTTTCCCAATGATCATCCGGCTGAAATCAGTGAAAATCTGGCCGCCATGCGGGTCCGGGACCTGCTGACCATGTCCACCGGGCACGAGCAGGATACCGTATATCCCATTCTGACCAGCGGAGAGCGCAACTGGGCCAAAACCTTTCTGGCTCAGCCG